>CAMNVW010000084.1 GCA_946563605.1 uncultured Clostridia bacterium
TTGTGTTCGGATGTTGGTTAATATGTATTTATTATACCAAAGTCTACATGGAAAGCAACTTCCTTTTGCTATAAAACGGAAGTGCAAGGAGTAAAAAATCGGAGCAGGTATCCGCTCCGATTTTTGTGCTGATGATAAGATTGTCTCCAATGCAGCTGTTAAAACAGTGCTTCGTTCGGGTTTTCAGGGATCACTTTCTTCATGGAAGCGATGGCGACCTCAATCATGCTGTCATCCGGTTCTTTGGTAGTCAGACGCTGCGTCCAAAGTCCAGGAGCAGACAGAATGCGTGTGAACAGATTGTCGTGTCGTCCGGCAAACTTGATACATTCGTAAGAAAGAGACATGATGATTGGCAGGCACAAAACCTTCAAGCCGACGCGCATCCAAACGTTGTCCCATGAAATCAGCGAAGAAATCAAAATGGACAGCAGCAGCACGATGACCAGAAAGCTCGTACCGCAGCGAGGATGGAAACGGATATATTTGCGGACATTTTCGACCGTCAACTCTTCGCCGTGTTCATAGCAGAAAATGGTCTTGTGCTCCGCACCGTGATACATGAACACGCGCTTGATGTCCTTCATGTGGGAGATTGCTGCAAGATAAATGATTAGGATGGCAATTTTGGTAATGCCCTCCAGAGCAGACAAAGCCAGCGGATGGGTGATGACGCCTTTGAACAGGTTGATAATGGTGGTTGGCAAAAACGCAAAGAAAAACAGTGCCATCGCAAGCGAGAATACCAGAATACAGCCTTCCAGAAACGGCATAAATTTGTCCCCGAGCATATTTTGAAGCTTCTGTTCAAACTTGGAAGGTTCTTCGTCATCATCCTCGAGACCGGACATTTCAGCGGCTCTCATCAGACTTTGGTAGCCGCAGACCATGGATTCGACAAAGTTAAAGATACCGCGGATAAACGGCGTTTTCTTGTACCACTTATTTCCGTCGGGGGTGTTCCACACCTCGGTTTCAATGGTGTGATCCGGTTTGCGCACCGACAGCGCCGTTTTTTTAGGACCTCTCATCATAACGCCTTCAATGACCGCCTGACCGCCAATGGAGGTTTTAATTGTTTTTTGGTTGTTGAGTTTGGACATGAGAAAAAGAACTCCTTTTATAAAAAATTGAAAGACAACGATTTTTGACAAAAACAGTATATCATGAAATTATGAATAAAGATAGTACCTTTTTCAAGAGGGAGAGCTTGACAAACGAAAAAATATCCGAGTTCTGCGCCTGTTTCTGCGCATCACTCGGACAAAAAAGATTATAAATTTTTCTCAAAAATATATCTTTGGGGACGCAGCCCCAGAGATTCATAAAACCGGATTGCGCTTTGGTTAAAGCTCCAAACCATCAAATCCATGCGAACGGCTCCTTTTTTTCTGGCGAGCCGCTCTGCCTCTTGGTAAAGGGCTTTCCCAACACCTTGATGCTGAAAAGAGGCTGCAACGCAAAGATCCTCCAAATAGGCGGTACAGCGTTCCATCATGCACGTTTTTTGGCGCAAGGAAACAAAACAGATGCCGGCGGTTTTTCCATCTTCCTCCGCGAGAATACAGATCATTTCTTCGGAAGCAATCATCTTTTGGTATACCTCAAAGCTATATGGGTGTTTTAGAGGGAGGAATAAATCCGGTCGAGCGTCTGCATGGATTTTGTGAACCAGCTGCATCAGATTGTCAACCGCATCATAATCGGCAAGAGTCATATTTCGGATGGTCACAGCAATCCCTCCAAATTTAGTCCTGTGGTTCTGTCTGAATCGAAATGGTGGGTTCGTCCGTTGGGTCAGGGGTTTGCGAACAGCTTTCAAACTGCTTTGTCTGGGACAGATTCTGTTCGGGAGCCTCCACCGGAATAATGCTGTTGGCGCGTCGGTCCTGTTCCATCAAAAAGCGCGCGTACAGCAGTGAACTCATGGAGTAATAAGGAGAGAAGTACAGCAGCGGCAAAAGCAGAACCGAAGCAATTCCCCAGCCGAAGAAAGAGAGCTTAAAGACAAAGATTTCGTCCCGAAGCCCTTTGGTGGCGTGGATGGAAGAACGAATCGCTTTGTGAACGCTGGTCTTACCGTCCAGAAGATAATATTTTGCGAGAAAATATTTTTGCAGGCGGATCAGCAAAAATACAAACATCAACAGGAAAAGAACGGCAGAAAAAACGAGTGCAAGGCTGCCTGCGAAGATGCTGCCGGAAAAGCTGTTGTAGGTTAAGAGTCCTATGGAAAGCTCAATGCCGCAGACAGGAACAATCAGATAGAGAACAGCGGTGAGCAGCGAGAGAATCCCGATTGCCAGTTTTAATCCAAGAGAGCGCCAGAACATTTTGGGATTGGCAAAACAGCGGAAGATATTGAGGATATCTTCCGAAACGCCGTCCGAAAGCGAATAGTACCACGAGGTGATGCCTAAACTCAGCGGAACAAGCAGCAGAAAAGAGCCAGCCGCCATGACGACGCTTAAAATAAACGACAGCATCCATGCATCGGAAACGCCGGAAATCAGGCTGCTTGTGCTGCTTGGAATTTGCAGCAGCAGGTTTGCCGTCATTTCGATGATGACAAACAAAAGATAGATGGCGGTGCTGAGCAAAACGATGCAGACCGTTTTACCCCAGTTGTTGCACAGACAGCGTTTGGCATTATATTTTACTTGTTTTCGCAAACTCATTTTTGAAAACCTCCTTCATAGGGTGCGTAATGACCATTCACTGCGATTATTCAAAGAACATTTCTTCGCCGTCCTCGTAATATTTCTTGGTACTCCAGTGATCCTGTAAATCCTCTTCGGTCATCGGGATGGCGTTCAACACCTCAAAAACCTTGTCGCGGCTCCAAAGCTCCGGCGTCATAATAATGGTGTAACCGGCGCCTGCGGCACATTCCCATTCTCCCATCGGATGGCGTGGAAATGCCATCAGCGCAAGGATGGACATGATCATTCCGCCCGGGATGATGAGCGCTGCGTTGTGGATATCGTTTGCCATCATATCCTTGAACACATCGTCCAAGCCCTTGATGACCCTGTGGATGAAAGTCATGCCGTCCTCGCCTTCCGGCGGTGCGTTGTGCATACTGTCGCGGCTCCATGCAATGAAGGTTTCATCATCTTGCAGTTCGTCCAGCGTTTTTCCTTCATAGATGCCGAAGTCCATCTCCATCAGCTGCGGCACGTCGAACAGCTTGTAGCCAGGATAAATGATTTTTGCGGTTTCCCGACAGCGGCGCAGTGGGGAGGTATAAATCTTTTCAATCGGAGGATATTCCTTGCCTTTCACAAATTCTTTTAAGGAATCAATTCCTTCCTGACACAGCGGATAGTCAGTCAGTCCAACATATTTTCCTTCTAAGTTTGCACGGGTGATTCCATGGCGGAGCAGATGAAGTTTGTAAGTCAGCATAAAAAACGTCCTTTCTGAAATACGGTATATTCTCGCGTTGTATAAAATCAACAGGCAAAAATACAGAGAATTTGACAGCGATTTTGTCTTTTCGACTAAAATCTGTTTTTTCTTTGTAAAAACACTTTACAAAGGGTTTTGAATGTAATATAATTTACGTTACGTAGACAAGAGGTGTTTTGTATTGTTGTGCCAAAGCTTGGTATACCGATCCTTGGCATCACAGCCTTATCATGCAACAGTAAGGGGGATGTGCGTATGAATGCCGATTTCCCACGGCTTATTACGCTTTTGAGGAAAGAGAAAGGGATCAGCCAGAAGCAGGCGGCAGCGGAATTTGGCATTTCGCAGGCTTTGCTGTCCCACTATGAGAAGGGAATTCGAGAATGCGGCTTGGATTTCCTTGTAAAATGCGCTCGTTTTTATGGGGTTTCCTGCGACTATCTTTTGGGAGTATCCCCGGAGAGAAACGGCAGACAGCTGACAGTCGAGGATATACCGGAACCGGACAGCACAAAGGATGTCGTTTTCAAAGGAAACATCATGCCTATTCTGAACAAAAAACTCATTTCCAATTCCTTGAGTGTTATTTATGACCTGATTGGCAAGAGCGAGTCCAAGCAGCTGAACAATGAGATTTCCAATTATCTGATGATGGCGGTTTATCGTTCTTTCCGCATTTTGTATTCGGCAAATCCAAAGAATGAAAACACCATGTTTTCCATTCCGCAGGAGGTTGTCGGCGGCTACTGCAACGCTTCCATGATGATCAGTGAAACAAAGGCACAGCAACTGGCGCAGGGTACTGATAAAAACAGCGAAAAGCTTCACAACATCAATGAGCTGAAAATAACCACCGAATATTTGATGCAGAACTATCCAAAGCAGCAAGCTTGGATACCATGAATAATGTTGGATGAAACAAGTATCATTGTATCATTATAACGACAAAAAATAAAGTGCATTTTTATGAACAGATTTTTTAAGCCAGAGAGGTTTTTCTCTGGCTTTTTCTGCTTACTAGCTTGTTGGGAAATATTTTAGAGAAATAAAAAAGGAAAAACGGTAGACACAAAATGTCTACCGTTTTTGTTGTTCGATAAGGAGGACTAAATACTCAGCGGCAGTGTGATGCTGACGGTCGTACCGACACCTTCCTTGCTGTCCAAGGTGAGGGTGCCGCCGTGCATGGATACAATTTCATCCGCGACCGCCAGTCCGATGCCGGAACCCCGTCGGGTAGCATTTGCTTTGTAGAATCTGGTCTTGATTTTCGGCAGATCCTCCGAAGCGATGCCGATGCCGGTGTCACGAATGAGAATGGTTGCCTTGCTCTCGGAATTTTGTACAAGGACCGTGACGGTATCTCCGGCGTCGGAATATTTCAGTGCATTGTCAAGGATGTTGACAAATACCTGACGCAGGCGGTTTGCGTCCCCCATAATTGGAAGAATATCCATTGGTTCGTCGTATATCAACCGGATTTGTTCCTGCCGTGCGCGTTCGGTAAACATCAGAACGGCATCGCTTAATTCGGCAACAAGGTCGATTTTGGTGAGCGTCAATTTTAGTCTGCCGCTTTGCAGACGGCTGAAATCAAGCAGTTCTTCCACCATGCCGGACAGACGCTCGCTCTCCTTAATGATGACCCCGATTCCTTTTTTGGTGGTTTCGCGGTCGACCGAATCGTCCATCAGCGTTTCAGCCCATCCTTTGATGGCAGTCAGCGGCGTGCGAAGTTCATGGGAAACAGAGGAGATAAAATCATTTTTCATCTTTTCATTTTCCTGAAGCTCCAATGCCATCGCGTTGATGGCATCGCACAGCTCACCGATTTCATCGTCGGTTGTTTTGTTGAGGTGAGCGGAGAAATCACCTTTTGAGATTTTCAGAGCGATTTTGCGAACTTCATCAATCGGGTTGATGATGGAGTTGATAAAATAGGAGCTGGAAAGAATGACGAAAAAGATGATTGCGGCGCCGACAATGCCTGCGGCAGCAATCAAAAGATAGATTTGCTGCTTGACGGCAGTCAGCGAAACAACGTACCGCAAAGCGGAGAGATCGGAATCGTCCATCTCAGGCGCAAGTAGGGTGTAGGCGAGAACCGTTTCTCCGTTTAAGGTGTCAAAATAGGAGGAATCTCTTGTGGAACTGTTGAGCGCAGAGCTGTAATCCGGCATTGAAAGTGCTTCAGAAGGAGAAAATCCGCTCGATGTGATTATGACGGTGCCGTTTTTGTCAATGGCCATCAGTTCCATGCGGTCTTTTTCGTCAAAGTCCTCAACCATCTTTCGGACGGATGAGGAAAAATCAACCGTGTTGTCCTCGGCGTAGTTGACAAGGCTTGCGTTTTGCAGCGTAGCGGTGTTGCGCATGATTGTCAGGACACTGTTGTAATAATAATTGCGAATCGCCAGTGAAAAGGCGATAATGATTGCTGACAGAAAAACTAAAATCAGCAGAAAGCTGTTATACAGCCAGCGTTTGGTAATTTTTTTGGTAGGCAAAAATGAACCCTCCCGATAGCAGGTTTCTTTTGGCTAGGTTACTCGGGGATGCTCCACTTGTAGCCGTAACCCCAGACAGTGGTCAGATATTTAGGATTGGAGGGTTCGTCCTCAATCTTCATTCTTAGCCGGCGGATATTGACGTCCACAATTTTGGCGTCGCCGAAATAATTGTCACCCCAAACCTTGGACAAAACGACGTTTCTTTCCAAAGCGACATTTGGGTTTTTGAGGAAACACTCCATGATTTGAAATTCCACCTGTGTGAGGTCGATGTTTTTTCCGTTTTTCGTGAGTGTGCGGCTGCGATCGTTTAAAACAAACGGACCGGAGCGAAGTTCATTGGGATCTTCAACCAGTTTTGTGGCAGCCATATTGACGCGTCGGTGCAGT
>CAMNVW010000085.1 GCA_946563605.1 uncultured Clostridia bacterium
TTCCGAGCTTCTTGAAGCTAAAATAGAGGGAGTGGGGCGAGTAGCCCCACAAAAAGTTTCGACTTTTTTGAAAATCAGAACGAGGCTCGAAGGGCAAGGGGTACCCCTTTTGAAAAACATCTCTCTTTTTTTATGCGGCGGCTTGTGATAAAATAAAAAGAAACCATCTTTACTGAAATGAATCGGGAGGAGACAAGCATGGATCAGCTGTTGATCGTTGAAGATGACAGAGAGTTGAATCGGGGACTGTGCAAGGCTTTGAAAGCTGAAAACCGGCAGGTCATTTCCTGCCTGAATTTGAAAAACGCTCGGGAGCAGCTGTTGTGCAGCAAGGTATCGCTGGTGCTGCTGGACATCAATCTGCCGGACGGAAACGGACTGGATTTTCTCGCAGAACTCAAATCCGCCGACCCTTCCCGTCCGGTCATTCTGCTGACCGCCAACGACACCGATATGGATATTGTAAACGGTCTGGAACAGGGCGCCGACGACTACATCACCAAGCCCTTTTCCCTTTCTGTTTTGCGCGCAAGGGTCAACACACAGCTGCGAAAAAATGCGGTGTGTGAAAACAGTCAGCTTTTTCAGTGTGACCGCTTTGTGTTTGATTTTGAGAAAATGCAGTTCTGGGCAGACGGCATAGCCGTAGAGCTGAGCAAAACAGAACAAAAGCTTCTTCGTTTGCTGGTGGAAAATCAGGGCAATACCATGAACCGCAGTACGCTGATCGACCGTATTTGGACAGACGGTGCGGAATATGTTGACGAAAACGCCCTGTCCGTTACCATCAAGCGGCTTCGCGATAAACTGGGAGCAAAGGACTACATTCAAACCGTTTACGCAATTGGATATACCTGGGTGAAAAAGCATGAATAATTGGATTTTGATACCACTGTTCCTGCCTGTTCTGATTGCCGCGCTCGTGATTTACCGCAGCAACCGCCAAACGAAAAAAACAATGGACACCATCAACCGGATGCTGGATGCGGCGGTTCAGGGCAGCTACACTGAAACAACCTTTGATGAAAGCCGCTTATCTGCTCTGGAAACAAAATTTGCCCACTATCTCTCTGCGTCCGCTGCCTCTGCAAAAAATGTGAGCATCGAAAAAGATAAAATCAAAACCTTGATTTCCGATATTTCACACCAGACCAAAACACCCATTGCAAACCTGCTGCTGTACAGCGAACTGCTTGCCGAGGAAGAACTGCCGGAGGAGCTTCATTCCAATGTAGAGGCTATCCGTCAGCAGACCGAAAAACTGCGCTTTTTGATTGATTCCCTTGTGAAGCTCTCCCGTCTGGAAAACGGTATCTTAACTCTGTTCCCCCAAAAGCAATCCGTCCAGCCGATGCTGGAAGATATCTATGAACAATATGCCGCCAAAGCCAAAAGCAAAGGCTTGCAGCTTTTGTTGACTGTCTCCGAAGCAGAATCTTGTGCCGAGGCTTGCTTTGACTGCAAATGGACGTCGGAAGCGTTGGGAAACATTGTAGACAACGCCATCAAATATACCGAACAAGGTTCTGTTGCCATTTCTGTTGCAAGCTACGAGCTGTTTACCCGCATCAATGTGACCGACACCGGCATTGGTATTGAGGAATCGGAGCAGCCGAAAATCTTTTCCCGCTTTTATCGTTCAGAAACTGTCTGCAAAAGCGAGGGGGTTGGAATCGGGCTTTATCTGGCACGGGAAATCATCTCCAGTGAAGGCGGTTACATCAAACTAAGCTCCGAACGCAAAAAAGGCTCCACCTTCTCTGTATTTCTTCCGAAATAATTTGAAATCTTACAAAACTGTTAGATTTCAATGTTCTCTTGAAAGATTGTGGAAAGATTGCTATGCAATAATCTGTATGTAAGGACAAACCGCTGTTGTTACATACAGATTTTTTTATGGGGGTATCAAGATATGAATATTTTACAGGCATCTAACCTGACAAAAATTTATGGTTCCGGTGAAAATGCCGTTCATGCACTGGACGGTGTGAATTTAAGCGTAGAAAAGGGCGAGTTTGTGGCAATCGTGGGAACCTCCGGTTCCGGAAAATCCACCCTGCTGCATATGCTGGGCGGTTTGGATCGACCCACTTCCGGCACAGTAACCGTGGACGGACAGAACATCTTTTTCCTGAAAGAAGAGGCGCTGACCATCTTCCGGCGCAGAAAAATCGGCTTTGTGTTTCAGTCCTACAACCTTGTTCCGGTGCTGAATGTTTACGAAAACATCGTGCTGCCGATCGAGCTGGACGGCGGACAGGTCAAAAAAGAGTTTGTGCAGCAGATCGTGCAGACGCTGGGACTGGACGGACGTTTGGACGCGCTGCCAAACCAGCTTTCCGGCGGTCAGCAGCAGCGAGTAGCCATTGCGCGCGCCTTGGCTGCCGCTCCGGCAATCATCCTTGCCGATGAACCTACCGGCAATCTGGACTCCAAAACCAGTCAGGATGTATTGAGCCTGCTGAAAGTGACCAGCCAGAAATTCGCGCAAACCATCGTGATGATCACCCACAACGAAGAGATCGCCCAGCTTGCAGACCGCATCATCCGCATTGAAGATGGACGGATCGTTACCAATCACTAAACGGGAGGCGACGAAGATGAATGTCAAAAACAATCCATGTATCCGCCGGTTAAGCTGGCGTTCTCTGCGGGCATCCCGCAAACGCAACCTGATTGCAATCGTTGCGATTGCGCTGACGGCGCTGTTATTCACTTCCCTGTTTACCATCGCCATGTCTATCAATTCCAGCTACGAAACATATATGTTCCGTCAAGTTGGCGGTTACGCTCACGGCACCTTCAAGGATGTAACGGAAGAACAGGCGCAGGCAATTGCTGCTCACCCCAAAGTAAAGGCGGTTGGCAAGCGTACCACCATCGGTTTTATCGACAGCGGCGTTTTTGCAAAGTTTCCTGCGGAAGTCAGCTTCATGGATGAAAACTGCACCGAATGGAGCTTTGCAAGACCTGCCACCGGTCGCCTGCCCCAAAGCGGCAAGGAAGTGACGATGGACACCTCTGCCCTGAAGCTTTTGGGAATCGAGCCGGAATTGGGCGCCGAAATCACGCTGACCTATGTCGTCGGCGACAAGGACCAGCGTGCCTATGAAAAAACCGACACCTTCACACTGGTTGGCTGGTGGGAACACGATGACATCAGCCCCGTCCATTATATCAACGTCAGCGAAGAATATGCGTTGTCTGTGGAAAGCGAAGGAATTGCCCAAGGGCTGGAGCCTTTCCGCACCGACTTAAATGCAATGATGGCGTCCGATATCGACATCCGCGGACAGATGGAACAGGTCGATTTGGATTTGGGTTACACCTGGGAAAGATATGATGGCGACAACGTTGTTCGCATCGGCGTCAACTGGGGCTATACCAGCGCGCAAATGGGAGAAAGCATGGACATCACCACCGTCGCTGCCGTCATCGCCTTCCTTGCTCTGGTCATCTTCACCGGATATCTCATCATTTATAACATTTTTCAAATTTCCGTCACCGGAGACATTCGGTTTTATGGTTTGCTGAAAACCATCGGCGTCACCCCAAGACAGCTTCGCCGCATCATCCGCCAGCAGGCTTTGTTCCTCTGTGTTGTCGGTATTCCTGTTGGACTGCTGCTGGGATATGGCGTGGGTGCGGCTCTGACGCCGGTGGTCATGGCAAATGCCACCACCTTTGGAGCAGGCGTTACCACCATCAGCACATCGCCCTTGATTTTCCTTGTGTCCGCGCTGTTTGCGCTGATTACGGTTCTTCTCTCCTGCGCTCGTCCCGGCAGAATTGCCGCAAAGGTATCTCCGGTAGAAGCAACGAAATACACGGAAGTGATGAAAAGCAAAAAGAAGCGCCGCAGCACCCGCGGTGCCAAGGTATACCAGATGGCGTTTGCCAATTTGGGACGCAACAAAAGCAAAACCGCCCTTGTGGTCATTTCTCTTGCCCTGTCGGTGGTGCTTTTGAATCTGCTTGTAACCTGTACCGGCGGCTTTGACATGGAAAAGTATCTGACAAAGCAAACCTGCGGGGATTTCATCGTCAGCACCACCGATTATTTCCGCTTTTCCATGAGTGCAGATAGTTATCTTTCTGAGGAAACCATGGAAGAGATAAAAGCAAACACCACACAATCTCTTTCCGGCTGCGGCTATACTTTAAGCGGCTATCAACCACTGGCTTGGATGTCCGAAGAGAGCTGGAAAATGGATATGAGACATTTTGTTCCCGAGGAAGAACTGGACGCCGCATTGTCGAAGCAGCTTCGGAGAGGCGAGCTGGTGGGAGAAAATGCGCTAATCGAAGGTCTGGACGAATCGTTGTTTGAAAAGCTGACGGTTGTGCAGGGAGATATGTCTCCGATGTTCCAGCAGGACACCGATGCCATTGCATTGACGGTTCATCCGGACGACTATGGAAACATAACCGATACAGACTATCTTCCGCCCATCGGTTCAACGCTGACAGTGACCTATATTGAGGAAAGCTATTACATTGACAGCCGAACCGGAGAAACAAGCGATGAGAATACACCGGCAGAATTTCTGAAACTTCAGATTGTCAAAAGCCATGACGTCGATTATACCGTTTGTGCCTATGTAACCGTTCCCACTTCCATTAGCTACCGGTATTCCACGACGGGATACTCGATGATCCTGCCCAAAGAAAAAATGAGCAGTGACAGCGGACAAACGCCGATTCCGATGTTTTATCTGTTTGACACACCGGACGATGCCGCTGAACAAGCCGCCGAAAATCACCTTGCTGACTTGACTTCGAATGACCTGTCCGGTCTCATGTACGAAAGCAAAGCGATCCTCCGCGCAGAATTCGAGGGATTTCGGAATATGTTCCTGCTGTTGGGCGGACTGCTGTGCGCCATCATCGGTTTGGTGGGCGTTTTGAATTTCTTCAACGCGATTATGACAGGGATTCTGTCCCGCAAAAGAGAATTTGCGGTTCTGCAATCTGTCGGCATGACCAATCAACAGCTAAAAGCCATGCTTATCTACGAGGGACTGTTTTATTCCCTTGGTTCAGCGGCGATTGCCCTGATTCTTTCGGTTCTTTTCAGTCCGCTCATCGGAAGTATGCTGGAAAACATCTTCTGGTTCTTCCAGGCAAAATTCAGCATCCTCCCCGTTTTGTGTATCCTGCCTGTGTTTGCACTGCTCGGCTGGCTGATTCCTTCTGTGATGTACGCTCAAAGCGCCAAGCACAGCATTGTCGAAAGATTAAGAGAAGCCGAATAACGAAAGCTCGTCAGGATAAGCAGTCTTACAGCATAACAAACGCCAGCGTCAAAATGACGCTGGCGTTTGCTTTTCTTTCTTGTTGAAGCTGCCTTCCATTTGATCTGTAAAATATACAGAAGTAGAAAAATGGCATTCCTTCAAGAATCCAACACCTCTGCAAAACAATCGCCGCCTTGATATTGTTTCGCAAATAGAATATAATATTGTCCGACCAAGACGGTAAAAAGGCAAAAACGATTACAGAATGGCGGTGATGACCATGAAATATAAAATAGCGATCTGTGATGATGAGCAGGAGCAAATGGAATACATAACCTCAATCGTGACATCGTGGAGTGCGCACGAAGGACATCCTTGCGAGATACACACGTTTGCTTCTGCCGAAGCGTTTCTATTTGAATACGCAGAAGATAAGGCGTACGATATCCTTTTGCTTGACGTTGAAATGAAAAACATGAACGGTATCGAGCTTGCAAAGCGCATCCGCAGGGACAACAACCGCGCCGAAATCATTTTTATTACTTCCCATTTTGAATTTGTCGGCGAAGGCTACGAGGTGGATGCACTTCATTATCTGATCAAGCCGATTTCTGCGGATAAGCTCACGCAAGTGCTGACCAAAGCTGCTGAAAAGCTCTCGGTCGAACCTCCGTCGCTGGTTGTCTCCTGCGAGGGTGAAACAATCAAATTGTATGAATCGGATATCCTCTATGCGGAATCATTTCTGCATTACATGATCATTCATACCAAAGATAAAGAATACAAGATAAAGGAAAGTATCTCTGCCTTTGAAGATCAGTTAAGCGATGACTTTTACCGCGTTCATCGTTCTTACTTGGTTTCGCTGAAACACATCACACAAATTTCCCGCACATCCGTTCGTATTGGCAGCACCGAACTCCCTCTTTCAAGGGGAAAGTATGACGATATCAACCGGGCATTTATCGAACATAATTGAGGTAGGCTATGAGAAAGAAAACATATTTGAAGATGGTGGAATACCAGACCGAGCAATCCGAAAAAC
>CAMNVW010000086.1 GCA_946563605.1 uncultured Clostridia bacterium
AAAGAGGTTGTGGAATATGCGCGCTCCAAAGAGAAAGAGTACAACAAAAACTTCCGATTCACCATCACTACCAACGGTCTGCTGTTGGACGATGAAAAAATCGACTACATCAACAAAGAAATGCACAACGTTGTTCTGTCCATCGATGGCAGAAAAGAGGTCAATGACCGGATGCGTTTCCGCGTAGATGGAAGCGGCTGCTACGACCAGATCCTGCCAAAATTCCAGAAGCTGGTGAAAGCGCGCGGCGACGGTCAGTACTATGTTCGCGGAACCTTCACCAAGGAAAACAAGGACTTCTCTGAGGATGTTCTGCATTTTTACGAGCAGGGCTTTGACCAGATTTCGATTGAGCCTGTTGTGACCGACCCGAAGATTTCTTACGCGCTGACCGAAGAGGACCTGCCAGAAGTATTCGCTGAGTACGAGAAGCTGTCCAAAATCATCATCGAAAAGCGGAAAAACGGCGAATTCTTCAACTTCTTCCACTTCATGATCGACCTCGACCAGGGTCCGTGTGCAATCAAACGTCTGAGAGGCTGCGGCTGCGGCAACGAATACGTTTCGGTAACACCGGAAGGCGACGTTTACCCATGCCATCAGTTTGTCGGCAAAAAAGAATGGATCATGGGCAGCGTGCTGGATCAGTCGCTCAACACCGAAATCAAGGATTCCTTTGCAAAGACAACCGTTTACTCCAAGCCGGAGTGCAAAAACTGCTGGGCGAAATTCTATTGCAGCGGCGGATGCAATGCAAACAACCTTGAATATGCAGGCTCTCTGAAGAAACCATATAAAGTTGCCTGCGAGCTGGAGAAAAAACGTCTGGAATGTTCCATCATGATTCAGGCAGCTTTGGCAGACGCTGAATAATAAAAAATAAGACTTCAATAAAAACACCTGATGGATTACCCATCGGGTGTTTTTGTGTGCATAAAAATAACCGAAGGAACACGGATATGAAATGTTCCTTCGGTTGTTTTGTTTTATGTCGTTTTTTGCTTCAAGCCGCACAACATTAAGCCGATTATATCAGACAGCTCGAAGTACAACTAGTTGGGAGAATGGGTGAAACCCATTCTCAGGTCGCACAATACTAAGCCAATTTCAGCACCAGACTAAAAGTGCGACTTTCATTCTCAACGTCGCACAACACGAAACCAACTTTTACACTGGGTAAAAACTCGGGAGAATGAAACTTTGTTTCATTCTCAGGTCGCACAACGCCAAACCAATTTTAGCACCAGACTAAAAGTGCGACTTTCATTCTCAACGTCACGCAACGCTAAGCCAATTTTTACACAAAGCTATAAGTGTGACTGCTTCATGGGTTGGGAGAATGGGTGAAACCCATTCTCAGGGTCGCACAATACTAAGCCAATTTCAGCACCAAGCTAGAAGTGCGACTATTACATCATCCCGCCCATGCCTGGGTTTGCAGCGCCTGCCATTTGATCGTTTTCTTCTTTGCTGTCAGCAACCAGAGATTCTGTGGTGAGAACCATAGAAGCAACAGAAGCTGCATTCTGCAAAGCGGAACGGGTAACCTTTGTTGGGTCAACGATGCCGGCAGGAATCATGTCAACATAGGTCTCGGTGTAAGCATCGTAGCCGTAGCCTACTTTGCCGGAGGTCAGCAGGGTGTTTACGATAACGGAACCGTCAACACCAGCGTTGATAGCGATTTGACGAACTGGCTCCTCCAGCGCTTTCATAACGATCTTAGCGCCAGTTCTTTCGTCGCCGTCGCAGGAATCTACCAGCTCGCGAACTGCTGGGATTGCGTTGATAAGAGCAGTACCGCCGCCTGCAACGATGCCTTCTGCGATAGCAGCCTTTGTAGCGGACAGAGCGTCCTCACTGCGCATTTTCTTTTCTTTCATTTCAATTTCGGTAGCAGCGCCGACTTTGATAACAGCTACGCCGCCAGCCAGTTTAGCAAGTCTTTCCTGCAGCTTTTCAGCGTCAAACTCGGAGGTGGTGTTTGCAAGCTGTGCTCTGATCTGAGCAACACGCTCTGCAATCGCATCTTTGCTGCCAGCACCGCCGACGATGATGGTGTTTTCTTTCTGTACTTTGATCTGAGAAGCACGGCCGAGCTGTTCGATGGTGGTGTCTTTCAGCTCCAGACCGAGGTCGGAGGAGATCACTTCACCGCCGGTCAGGATTGCGATGTCGCGCAGCATTTCTTTTCTTCTGTCGCCAAAGCCAGGAGCTTTTACGCCAACGCAGGTGAAGGTACCGCGCAGTTTGTTGAGCAGCAGAGTGGTGAGTGCTTCGCCTTCGATGTCCTCAGCGATGATGAGCAGTTTCTTGCCGGACTGAACAATCTGTTCGAGCAGCGGCAGGATTTCCTGAATGTTGGAGATCTTCTTGTCAGTGATGAGCAGCAGAGCATCATCCAGAACAGCTTCCATCTTGTCGGTATCGGTTACCATGTATGGGGAGATGTAGCCGCGGTCAAACTGCATACCTTCTACCACTTCGGTGTAGGTTTCAGCAGTTTTGGATTCTTCCAGAGTGATAACGCCGTCAGCAGAAACTTTTTCCATTGCCTCTGCAATCAGGTTTCCGATCACTTCATCGCCGCAGGAAACGGTAGCAACTCTTGCGATGTCAGCGGAACCGTTCACCTTCTGGGAGTTGGAGATAACAGCTGCAACAGCAGTGTCAACAGCTCTCTGGATACCTTTTTTCAGAACCATTGGATTTGCGCCTGCGGTAACGTTCTTCATGCCTTCGCGTACCAGAGCCTGAGCAAGCAGGGTAGCGGTTGTAGTACCGTCGCCGGCAGCATCGTTTGTTTTGGTAGCAACTTCTTTTACAAGCTGCGCGCCCATGTTTTCAAAAGGATCTTCCAGCTCGATCTCCTTTGCGATGGTAACACCGTCGTTGGTGATCAGCGGAGAACCGAATTTTTTATCGAGAACAACGTTGCGTCCTTTTGGACCGAGGGTGATTTTAACGGTATTAGCCAGCTGGTCAATACCTTTCTGCAAAGATTTTCTTGCCTCTTCGCCGTAAGCAATTACTTTAGACATGATACATAACCTCCAATATAATAATGAAACGATTCAACAAATAGAAAAAATCTTATTCGATGATTGCGAGCAGGTCGGACTGGCGCAGGATGGTGTATTCTTCGCCGTCTACTTTGACCTGTGTGCCTGCGAATTTGCTCAGCAGAGCTTTCTGACCAACTTCAACGACCATCTTTACTTCCTGACCGTCAACGATGCCGCCAGGACCGATCGCAACGATCTGTGCAACCTGTGGTTTTTCCTGTGCAGCAGCGGCAAGAATGATACCGCTCTTGGTGGTTTCTTCAGCCTCTACCATTTTTACTACAACTTTGTCAAATAATGGTTTGATGTTCATGACTGTATTCCTCCATATAAATAAAGTAAAAATAATAAACAAATTTGCTTTGCAGCCGAATAGCTGGCACTCAATTCATCTAAGTGCTAATTGTATTGTACCGCATTTCCAGAAAAAATCAAGGGTCTGTGCATGAAATTCATAAACAAATACAATTTTTAACATTTTGTTCAAACTCTGGAATTTTCCACTGTTTTTGGCAGGATAAAAAAGAAAAAAGCGATGCAAAAGATGCAGGGCGCGAAGTTTACAAAAAATTATAATACATCCGCAGCAAATCGGGTAAAATTGTAGGCAAATTGATAGAATTTGCCAGTGGATTATGGTAAGATAAAAAGACGTATAGATAGTATGTAAAGGAACGGGGAAAATATGCTTGCGTTGGCAGGAAACGGAAAACAGGAAGGGGAGGAGCATAATGGAAAAAAGAAAATTTGACACCATGCAGAAATTGTTTTTGATTCTGGCAGTTTTGTTTGTATGGATGGGCATTATGGGCGGCATATTTACCAATGTCGGTTCTGTGCTGCTGTGCGGTTTTGCGGCTGTGCTTGCAGGAATCGTTTTTTTGCAGAGAAAAACAGGGAGGAAACACAAAATGCTGATTGGGTTTGTCATCGTTGTGCTGGCTGTGCTGGCAACGCACGCGGTCGTGTGGAATTATTTTGCCTTCTGCCGTCCGCCGGTGCAGAATGAGGACGCCACGGTGATCGTGCTGGGCTGTAAGGTGAATGGGGAGGAGCCGTCGCTGATGCTGAAAAGAAGGCTGCTCAAGGCAAAGGAATATTTGGAGCAAAATCCGCAGGCAAACTGTGTGGTGTCCGGCGGAATGGGGGAAAATGAAAGCCATACCGAAGCCCATGTCATGAAGAAATTTTTGGTGGAAAGCGGGATTTCAGAACAGCGCGTCTATGAGGAAAACCGCTCCACCAATACCGATACCAATATCCGCTATTCCTTGCAGGTGATACAGCAGCAGGAGCTGGGGGAAAATCTCATTATCTGCACAGACGGCTTTCATCAGCTGCGCGCGTGGATGTATGTGCGCAGAAACGGCAGGGACGCCGCCGCAATTTCCGGAAAAACGCCGTTTTGGGTGATTCCCTCCTACGCAGTCCGGGAGATGGGCGGTATCCTCAAAATGCTGCTGCTCGGCTAAAGAAACGGCGCGATTTGCGGATAAAAATGGATGAGGTTCGTCAAAAGCCACAAATTCAAAGAGAAAGTATCAATATTTTCTTGGATTCCACTTGTTCAAACACTTGTCAATTTGGTATAATGGAAAACAATAGATTGATAAAGCAGGGGCAGTCTGCCTCTGAATGGATTTTTTTAAAGATGGAGGTCGTACCAACATGGCAAAGGTCACATTGATTGCCCATACGCCGGAACCGGAAAAATTGATTGCAGCTTCGGCAAAGCTGTGTTACAGTCCGGCAACGATTGAAGATTTGATGGATGGGCTGGATGAAGAAAAGACAACGAAATTTTTAAATATGCTTTCTGATTTTGGACATCAAAGCCCGATTGAACATATCACGTTTACATTTGGAATTGAGGAAGTTTCCCGCACGCTGCTTGCGCAGATCACCCGTCACCGCATTGCGTCCTTTTCGGTGCAGAGCCAGCGTTATGTGAAGGAAAAGCAGTTTTCCTTTGTAACGCCGCCGGAAATCGCAGCGGACGAGCAGGCTTCACAGCTGTACCAGCAGGCGATGAAATTAGCGCACGATTCCTATTTGCAGCTGGCGGATATCCTCCAGAAAAAACACTATGAGCAGATGACAGCGCAGGGAATGGACGAGAAAAAAGCAAAGAGTTCCTCTGAGAAAAAAGCCATCGAGGACGCACGCTTTGTTTTGCCGAATGCCTGCGATACCAAGATGATTTTGACGATGAACGCGCGCAGCCTCATCAACTTTTTCCGTCTGCGCTGCTGCAACCGCGCACAGTGGGAGATACGCGACGTTGCTACCCAGATGCTCCAGCTGGTGCGTCCGATTGCGCCGACCATCTTCGCAAAGGCAGGTCCGGGGTGCTTGACCGGTTCATGTCCGGAAGGCAAGATGAGCTGCGGCAAAATGCAGGAAGTCCGCGAGACGTTTTTAAAATAACCGGAACGATAAAATAAAAATGAGAGGAATGACCCTGACATGAAGGGCAAACTGATTATTATAGAAGGTTTGGACGGCAGCGGAAAAAGCACGCAGATCGAGCTGCTGACCAAACGGGCGCAGAGCTTGGGGAAAAAGGTGCGCCAGATCAAATTCCCAAACTATGAGGAAGATTCCTCCGCGCTGGTCAAAGCATATCTCGGCGGAGAACTGGGCAGCCTAAACGAAATCAACGCTTACGCGGCGTCCACCTTTTACAGCGTTGACCGCTATGCGACCTATCGCCGCCATATGAAAGAGGACTATGAAAACGGCTGCATCTTTCTGCTCGACCGCTATACCACAGCGAATATGTACCACCAGACCACCAAACTGCCGAGGGCAGAATGGGACAGCTTTTTAAACTGGCTGGAGGATTTGGAATATAACAAGCTGGAGCTGCCAAAGCCGGACTTGGTTCTGTATCTGGATATGCGTCCGCAGACCGCAAAACGGCTGATGGAAGCGCGCTATCATGGCGACGAAAGCAAGAAGGACCTGCACGAATCCAATTTCCAATATCTGCTTTCCTGCCGCGATGCTGCACTTTATGCGGCAGAGCGCTGCGGCTGGCAGGTGCTGGAATGCTGCGATGGTGAAAAACCGCTGCCGATCGATGTGATCGCCGAAATGATTTGGCAAAAAACAGAAGCATTTTTATAATGTGGGAGTTTTCCACACCCCTCAAGCTGGGGGTTGCGACCCCCAGACCCCCCTTTAG
>CAMNVW010000087.1 GCA_946563605.1 uncultured Clostridia bacterium
CGTGGAAATCCATCCGTTACACAAGGGGTCTTTTATCTGCACAAAATCGCAGATTGCAGACTTCGTCTGCCGCACTGCCGTGCGTGTGGTTCAAACGAGGGTCACTGCCTCTATCGTTTTTTGATTATTTATTTTATAGTTGGGACGTTGTCCCAAACCCTACCAAAGGCGCTGCCTTTGGAATCTGCCGCCTTTTGTAAAAGGCGGGCGAAAACTTTTATAACAAAACAAATAACATCATCGTACAAACTGAAAAGGAAAATCAGTTCATCAACTTTTGGAGGGCAACACAACTATGCAGCAACAATCCTTTTCTTCTTTGAACATACAGCCGCAGATTTTGCAGGCGGTGGATGCAATGGGCTTTCGGGATATGACCGAGGTTCAGCAAAAAGCGATTCCTCCGATGCTGGAGGGCAGAGATGTCATCGCAAAAGCGCCGACCGGCACCGGCAAAACCTGCGCCTTCGGTATTCCTTTGATTGAACAAATTGATCCCGCCTGCTCACAGATTCAGGCGCTGATCCTTGCGCCGACCAGAGAGCTTGCGACACAAATCTGCGATGACATATGCTGCCTAACGCGCTTTCTGCCGGAAATCAAAACCGTTGTCGTTTACGGCGGGCAGTCTATGGAACGTCAAAAACAGCAGCTGAAAAAAGGCTGCCACATTTTGGTGGCAACCCCTGGTCGTCTGCTTGATTTGATGCAGCACCGCTTTGTGTCCTTGAACAGCGTTTGCATGGCAGTCTTGGACGAAGCGGACAAAATGCTGGATATGGGCTTTTATAAGGACGTCCGCAAAATTCTGGACAGCTTAAAAAACTTAAAACAGATGTCTATGTTCTCGGCAACCATCTCGCGGGAGGTCATGGACATCGGCTGGCTGTATCAGCGCGACGCGGAGGAAATCACCGTTTTGCCGGTACAGGAAAGCGAACCGAAAATCGACCAGTACAGTATCCAGTGCATCGGTCGCGAAAAAATCGACATCATCCTGAGGCTGATGAAACAATTTGAAGTTTCGCGCGCCATTATATTCTGCAACACCATCTACACCACCGGCATGGTATCGGAACAGCTGCACGCAAACGGATTAAACACCGCCTGTCTGCACGGCGATATGCGCCAGTCGGAACGCAATAAAATCATGGAAAAATACAAGACCGGCAAAATCGACATTCTTGTTGCAACCGACGTTGCCGCCCGTGGAATCGACGTCAGCGACATTCAGGTCGTCTTTAACTACGACATCTCCCCCGAAAACGATTCCTACCTGCACCGCATCGGCAGAACCGGACGAGCCAAAAAAGAGGGAATCTCCTTTATCCTCCACTCCAAGGACGAGCAAAAGCGTCTGGACTCCATCATCCGCTACACAAAGTCAAACATCCTTCCTCTGGAGATGGACGGCTGGGGTGTCTTCAAAAAAGTCAGCAAATAATTTTATAAAAAAACATCTCGGGTTCCTGATTCTTAACCAAAAGAACGGAACCCGAGATGTTTTTTACGCAAACAATCAGTTTGCCCGATTATGAAATCCTTTGATGATCGGATGATTTTTTATGAGTGTCATCAAAAATCCCATCTCCGCAAAACCGGAGCTGAACCAGTAAATTTCTGAACCATAATGTTCGCTGGAAAACAGCAACTTTCCTTCTTGATACAGCTGGAAAGTAAAGTATTTCAGATTGTTTCCTTCTGCAACACAATCTTTTGTCAGCTGCAAGAGCATCTCCGGCGAAATTTTTCCGGCAAACACAAGTTCTTCCCCAGCGGAAGGCTGCTCTTCTCCAAACGCTCTGCCAAAGGCTATTCCCTGTGCATCGTCTGCCCAGCAGCGAAGTTCAAAAGAATCCGCTTTTTCGGCGGCCTTACTGACAAGTTCGCGCCACCAATCATATTCCTCAAAAACTTCTTTGCCGCTTTCGTTCGTTTCATGTGTTTCAAATTCCAAAATCAACATCGTAATTTCTCTTCTTTCCAACTAATGTAACAGCAAACCTCCGGCTGAAACAGTCGGAGGTTTATGGTTTGGATTATTGTCTGATCTCTGCGCCGAGATCTTCCATTGCTTTGAGGATTTTGCTCATTGCGGAGTTGACTTCTTCATCGGTCAGCGTGCGGTCTGCTGCGCGCAGCGTAATGTTGAAGGCAACGCTCTTCTTACCCTGTGCAATCTGACTGCCTTTGTAAACGTCAAACAGCTCGATCTTTTCCAGAATCTTGCCGACTGCGTTCTTGATTGCTTTTTCCATTGTCAGAACCGGCAGCTCATCGTTGCACAGCAGTGCAAGGTCACGAGTGGATGCTGGGAATTTCGGCATTGGAACATAGCTTCTCTCATCGTTTTCCAGCGCAAACAACATTCTCATGTTGAGCTTGCCGACATAGGTGCGGACATTGATACCGTAGTTTGCGCATACCAGCGGATGGATCTCACCGATGATACCAAATTCTTCCCCATCCTTGGAAAGAACTGCACAGCGTCCCGGATGGAAGGTCGGGTTATCCTGGCACGCTTCAACGTCGTAATCTGTAATACCCAGAACTTCCAGCAGATTTTCAACGACACCCTTGAGGGTGAAGAAATCTTTGTTTTCGCCGTACATACCCAGCACAAGGTTTGGAACCTCATCCGGCAGCAGGTCGTCCTCGACCGGCAGATACTCGTTGCCAATTTCATACAGAGAAACTGCACTGTTGCGGTTGTTGTAGTTCTTTGCGAGAATATCCATCATGGACGGAATCGCATTGGTTCTCATGATGCTGGTATCCTCGCCCAATGGATTAAGGATAACAACCGAATTGCGCTTTGGATCATCCTTTGGAAGACGAATCTTATCGTACTGCTTCGGGCTGACAAAGGAATAGGTCATGATCTCATACATTCCCTGTGCAAGCATGGTCTGATTAACAGTTCTTTCAAACTGCTGATACTCGCTGTACTTGCCCTGTGGGTTGCCCTTTGCGGTGGTAACAGGAATGTTGTTATAGCCGTAGATGCGCGCGATTTCTTCCGCAATATCTGCTTTATGCTCCACATCTCCGCGGAAGGACGGAACGGTGATTTCGTTGCCGTTCAGAACGAAGTGCAGGCTTGTCAGGATTTCCTTCATGCGCTCTTCTGGAATATTGGTGCCGAGGAAACGGTTTGTCCAGTCTGCATCCAGATGCAAAACGGTTGGTTGATAGTTGGAATTGTCGATATCGATGATACCGTCCACCACTTCACCTGCGCCCAGTTGTTCAACCAGTTCGCACGCACGCATGATTGCCGGCAGACAATTCTGTGGGTCAAGACCTTTTTCAAAGCGGCCAGAAGATTCTGTTCTCATGCCAAGCTTCTTTGCGGTGACACGGACAGAGCTGCCCTTGAAGCAAGCCGACTCGAACACAACTGTGTGGGTACCTTCGTTGATGCCGCTGTATTCGCCGCCCATGACGCCTGCTACGGCGCTTGCCTTTTCAGAATCAGCGATGACAAGCATATCCTCGCTTAAATTTCTTTCCACACCGTCCAGTGTTTTGATGGTCTCTCCGGTGCGCGCATTTCTAACGATGATCTTATGATCCTTTACATACTCAATATCGAATGCGTGCATTGGCTGACCATATTCGAGCATGACATAGTTGGTAATATCGACGATGTTGTCGATTGGACGAACGCCGCTTGCACGCAGTCTTTCTCTCATCCAACGTGGGGAAGAACCGATTTTTACATTCTTAACCACTCTTGCAACGTATCTCTGGCAGAGTTCGGTGTTCTGAACTTCTTCCGACAGATAATCTTTGATATCGCCGCCGCAGCCCTTTACAACAGGGGTCGGGATATTCACCGGTTTGTCGAAGGTAGCTGCGACTTCTCTTGCAAGACCCAGTACAGACAGACAATCCGGTCTGTTTGGTGTAATTTCAAACTCAACGCAGGTATCGTTGCAGCCGATAGCAGAAGCGATGTCCTGACCTGGTTTGCATTCCTCCTGAAGCAGGAAAATGCCATCCTCTGCCGCATATGGGAAATCACCTTTGGTGAGGTTGAGCTCCGCAATAGAACACATCATACCGTTGGACATGACACCTCTGAGCTTACCCTTGGTAATTTTAACGCCGTTTGGCAGCTGCGATTTGTGCAGTGCAGCCGGCACAAGGTCTCCCACATGGACGTTAGAAGCGCCGGTAACGATTTGAACAGGTTCATCCTTGCCGACATCCAGCTGGCAGATGACCAGATGGTCAGAATCAGGATGCGGCTCCACCTGCAGAATCTTGCCGACCACTACATTTTTAACATCCTCAAATTCGGTTTCCCAGCCCTCTACTTTAGAGCCGGACATACTCATTGCTTCGGAGAAATCTCTCATCGAAACATTTCCAATATCTACATAATCTTTCAGCCATCTCATCGAAAGATTCATAACTTTTCATTCCTTTCCGTAATGATTCTATGTTCAGTTTCCAGAAAACCAGATAGTTTTCACGTGCGTCCACAAATATTTTTTTGCATGGCGCACTTTCCTTTGCTGATTTAAGTTTCAAGCCGGTTAAAACTGATTCAAGAAACGGACGTTGTTCTCGAAAAACAGACGAAGGTCGTTGATGTTATAACGTCTCATAACGATACGTTCAAGACCCATACCAAATGCAAAGCCGCTGTATTCCTCTGGATCAATTCCGCAGTTCTTCAATACTTTTGGATGTACCATTCCGCAGCCAAGAATCTCGATCCAGCCTTCGCCTTTGCACAGTGGGCATCCCTCGCCGTGGCAGTTAAAGCACTGAACATCCATCTCTGCGGAAGGCTCGGTGAATGGGAAGTGATGCGGTCTGAAACGTACAACCGAATCTTCTCCGTACAAGCGTTTTACAAAGACCTCCAGCGTACCCTTCAAGTCCGACATGGTGATGTTTTTGTCAACAACCAGACCCTCGATCTGATGGAACAGTGGGGAGTGTGTTGCGTCAACCGCGTCAGAACGGTAAACACGTCCAGGCGCCAAAATGCGAATCGGTGGTTTCTGGTTCTCCATAGTTCTAATCTGCATTGGGGAAGTCTGTGTTCTCAATACAACATTATCATTGATGTAGAATGTATCCTGTGTATCTCTTGCAGGATGATCCTTCGGAACGTTGAGCGCTTCAAAGTTGTAGTAATCCAGTTCAACCTCCGGTCCCTGTGCAATCTCAAAACCCATGCCAATGAAGATTTCCTTGATTTCGTCCAGCACGATGGTCAGCGGATGTTTTTTGCCGATTTCCTGCTTGCTTCCCGGCAGTGTAACGTCCAGGGTTTCGCAAGCCAGACGGAGATCCAACATTTTGCTCTCGAGATTCAGCTTTGTTTCTTCCAGTTTTTCTTCAATGTCAGCGCGAACCTGATTTGCCAGCTGTCCTACAACCGGTCTTTCCTCTGCGGAAAGCTTACCCATTTGCTTGAGGATTGCGGTCAGCTCACCTTTTTTTCCAAGATATTTTACTCTAACGGCATCCAAAGCTTTCAGATCCTGCGAATGTGCCAATTCTTCAAACGCCTTTTTTGCGATTTCTTCCAGCGCAGCTTTCATCTTCTATCATTCCTTTCATATCCTTGTGTTTTGCGCATAAAAAAAGCCTTCCGCCTCCGATGCCATGACAACATCAGGGACGAAAAGCAATTTGTTTTCCGCGGTACCACCCATTTTCCGGTTTCAAATGCAACCGGCATCTCATTGTGCATATAACGGTGCCTTCCGTTTCTCCCTACTAAGATAGACTGTTTCAGGAGAACCGCTCCCAGGTGAAACTTCACATTCCCGCTTTCCTGCGCCGCTTTCAGCCGATGGCGGCAGCTCTCTGAAAAAGAAATGATGCAGGATGTTACTCTTCCTGTTCTCTGCGTTTTTTATGCGATTTCGTTTGGATAAAGATTAGGATAGCACAACTTTTCTTTTCTTGCAAGTGGTAAACCGATTTTTTGAGATAAATTTTATTTTATTGTAAAAGTTTTACTCAATTTTTTTCAAAAAATTGAGGGTCTTTAGGGCAGAGTGCGAAACACCCAAAACAAAAATAATATAAAAAAATAAAAATCGATAGTGGCAGTAACTTTCGTTCGAGGCGCTCGCACGTGAGTGCGGCAGACGAAGTCTGCAATCTGCGATTTTGTACAAATAAAATCCCACTTGTGTAACGGATGGATTGCCACGCTTCCCAAGCCTCCCTTGTGTAAAGGGAGGTGGCTCGGCGTGAGCCGAGACGGAGGGATTG
>CAMNVW010000088.1 GCA_946563605.1 uncultured Clostridia bacterium
TGAATTTGCGCGGATTTCAGCAGTTCTATCAAGATTCTTCGCTGCAAAGCAGGATGCAGCTTTAAAAATCCTGTTCTGTCCAACGTTGGTCTTTCGGCTTTGACAAGCAGACTTTCATACTGCTCTTTGCACAGCTGCGCCAGCCATTCGTTTTCCGTTCTCACTGTCTGAGTCAGGTGAGAAACATTGCTTAAAAATCCTGCGTTCATCTGCTCCATCATGGGTATCAGATGATGACGGATGCGGTTTCGGGTATAATCGTCGCCGAGATTCGTGCTGTCGGTCACGTAGGATAAGCCCTCCTGCGCACAAAACTGCTCGATTTCCTCGCGGCTGCATTCGATCAGCGGACGGATGATATTTCCGCGCACTGGCGGAATACCGCCTAAGCCGCCCATGCCGGTTCCTCGTGCCAGATAAAACAGCACCGTTTCCGCGTTATCGTTGAGGTTGTGCGCCGTCGCGATCCTGCCTTTTTCCCCAAACGTCTGTGCAAGCTGTTCAAAAAACTGATAACGTTTTTCGCGGGAAAACGCCTCTACCGACTGACCTGCTTGTTTTGCCCCCTGCTTTGCATCCAGCTGGCACACCATCAGCGGAATATTACGCTCCATGCAAAACGTGCGGACAAATTGTTCATCTCGCTGGGATTCCTCGCCGCGCAGCTGGTGGTTCACATGACAGGCGCTGACGGTAATCGCCAGCTTATCACGCAGCTCCCACAGCAGATACAGCAGAGCGGTAGAATCCGCACCGCCGGAGAAACCCACCACCACATGGTCGCCTGCGTTCAGCATCCCATAGCGGCGAATGGTTTCTTCTGCTTTACGGCGCATCTCGGAACAACTCCCTGCTCAAAAATCTTGTATACTGTCCGTCCCAAGCCAGCTTGACGGTGTCGGTGGCTCCGTGACGGTTTTTCGCCACAATACATTCCGCCACGCCCTTGTCTTCGGTATCGTCGTTATAATATTCATCTCGATACAAAAACATAACCAAATCGGCGTCCTGCTCGATAGAACCGGACTCACGCAGGTCGGACAGCACCGGACGATGGTCGCCAGTACGTTTATCAGGGCTTCGGGAAAGCTGTGACAGGGTAATGATTGGCACATCCAGTTCCTTTGCCATAATCTTCAGACCTCTTGTGATCTCGGAAACCTCCTGCACACGGTTGTCAATGCGCCTGCCCGAGGACATCAGCTGCAAATAGTCGATGATGACCAGTCCCAGATTCGGCACCCTGCGCAGCTTTGCCTTCATTTCCGCAACGGTGACGCCTGCGGTATCATCGATATACATCGGCATCTTCGCAATCGTCTGTGCAGAAACCGCAACCTTTGTCCAGTCGTCTACGCTCAGGTTTCCGCTTCTCAGCTGGGAAACCTGAATCAGCGCATCGGAAGAAAGCATTCTGGAAATCAGCTGCTCGCGGCTCATCTCCAAAGAGAATACCGCCACCGCATGACCCTGCTTTGCCACATTGGACGCAATATTCATTGCAAGGGAGGATTTTCCCATCGCAGGTCTGGCAGCCAGCAAAATAAGGTCGCTGCGGTTGAGTCCGGTCGTCAGGCTATCCAGTGCAGAATATCCCGTCGGGATACCGACATACTGGTTTTTCTCGTCGCCCGAAATTCTTTGCAGCTTGTCGTACAGCTCAAAGATGGCTCTGTCCACCTTGACAAGTCCGGTCGCGTCCTTGCCCTGCCGAATCTCATAAAGCTTGTGTTCCGCAAACTCCATCAGACCTCTGGCGTCCGTATCATTTTTTTCCGCGTTGGAAATGATGTTTTTCGCAACACCGACCAGCGTGCGCATATAATATTTTTCCTGCACAAGCTTTGCGTAGGCTTCTACATTCGACGCACTCGGCACAATCTGCACCAACTGCGTCAGATAAACCTTCGCATCCGCATCGGTGAGGAAAATCTGCTCTGCCTTGGCTTTTTCCAAAACGGTGATAAAATCAATCGGCTGTGCAGAGGTGAACATCCCAAGCATGATTGCAAACAGCTGCTGATGCTGCGGACGATAAAAGCTTTCCGGCACAAGCATCTCCAGCACCTTGCTGATACAGTCCGGCTCAATTAAAATCGCGCCCAGCACCGACTGCTCTGCTTCCAAACTGAACGGCAGCTGTTCTGTGCTAAATTCCATTTCCGGCTCCGCCATCCTTGTTCCTCCTTCCAAAAAACGCTTTCTTTCCCGCAAAATGCCGTCTGAACAATCGTTTTATACAGACAGGCAGCCGCCTCTGAAAAAATCCGAGACGGCTTCACCTCAATTATTCTCCAACTTCTACTGTCATCTTTGCAGAGATGCCGGTATAAAGCTTGATCTCCGCTGTGTAACTTCCAAACGCTTTGATTTCGTTGACGCTGATTTTCTTTTTATCAACCGCAACAGCATACTGTTTTGTGATTGCATCGGCAATTTCCTTGTTGGTAACGGAACCGAAGAGTTTGCCATTGGAACCTGCTTTTGCTGTTATGTTTACCTTCTTGCCCTCCAGTTTTTTGGCAGAAGCCATCGCAGCTTCTTTTTCCACCTGGATTTTGTGCTGTGCAGCAGCTTCTTTTGCTTTCAGCTCGCCGATTGCCTGATTATTTGCTTCGATTGCCAAGCCTTTTGGCAGCAAAAAGTTTCTTGCGTATCCGTCTGCGGCATTGATCATTTCCCCTTTTTTGCCGCTGCCTTTTACGTCCTGCGTTAAAATTACTTTCATGTTCTTTCTTCCTTTCGTCTATCTCGATTGAATCATTATTTGATGAAACAAAACTTATTTCACTTCAGATTTCTCCTCCGGCGGTACCACCTGTACAGGACCCTGATCCGCCGCAGTCAACGCTTTCGGCGCGCCGTTTTCCTGCTCTTGAAGCGTATTGTAATATTCGTCGATTGCCTGAAGCAGACGGGTTCTGCCTTCTATCAGGTCGATATCTTTCACCTGTGCGCCAGCCATAGTAAGATGTCCGCCGCCACCAAGTTTTTCCATAATGATCTGAACATTGACTCTGCCCATACTTCTTGCGGAATAAGCAACGACACTGTCCGACTCATAATAGAATACAAACGATGCGTCCACATCCTCAATGCCCAGCAGCTCATCTGCCGCCTGCGCCGAAACCATCTTGATTTCATTGATCCGTTCCTTGATCTCACAGATTGCACAATGGCGGTAGACGGTCGCAGAAGAAATCACCTTGCAGCGCTCCTGATATTCCTGCATACCGATGGCGAACAAACGTTTTACTTCCACCGTGTCCGCACCCATCTTTCTCAAATATGCCGCCGCCTCAAAGGTTCTGACGCCGGTGCGCTGAATAAAGTTTTTGGTGTCGAGCATCATACCCGCAAGCATTGCTTCTGCCGCGGTGGAATTTGGTTTATATTTGTCACCGAAATACTGTACCAGCTCCGCAACCATTTCGGACGCGCTGGAAGCATACGGCTCATGGTGGAAAATCACCGCATTGTCGATATAATCAACCATCTTGCGGTGGTGGTCAATGACTACTACATTCTTGCATTTTTTGTAAACCTCCGGTGCCTCTACAAAGTGCGGCGTATGTACGTCCACAATAATCAGCAAGGTATTGTCGGTAACATAATCGAGTGCAACCTCCGGCTCGATAAAAGCAGTGTCCAGTCCCTGTTCCAACAAGCGCGTGTGCAATTGTTTAACCATGTTCGCACGGCTGTTCAGAATGATTTTGACCGGCTTGCCCATCTCCTGAATCGGCTGGTACAGACCGACCCCTGCACCCAGACAGTCCAAATCCGCAAAGCGGTGACCCATGATCAGCACATTCGTGCAGGAATCCAGCAGCTCCATCAATGCCGCCGCTACAATTCGGGTCTTTACCTTGGTGCGCTTCTCAATACCTTTCGAAACACCGCCATAAAATTCATAGCCATTTTTATTTTTGACTGCCGCCTGATCTCCGCCGCGTCCCAGCGCCATATCCAGAGCCTGGCTTGCAAATTTTTCCGCCTGCGATAAGCTTTGGGCGTCTCTGCCCACACCGATGGAAAGGGTTGCAGGCATTTTATCATTGGCATTGATTTTGCGCACCGTATCCAAAATGGTGAAGCGTTCCTCAACGATAGAACGCATATACCGCTCCTCAAATGCAACAAAGAAACGGTCCTTTTCCAGCTTTTTGATAACGCCGTTGTAATTTTCGACATAGCACTCGATCTGGTATTCGATCTCGCCCATAATCTGTGAACGCTCATTCTCCCTTGCGTTTTGAAGCAGCTCCTCATAGTTGTCGATCAAAATGATTGCAGCAACCGGACGGGAGGAAAAGTATTCCTTCGCAATTCGTTTGAGTTTGTCGTCATCGATCAGATACAGCACATTCAAACGGTTATCCTCATCGCCGGTCGGCGCGTGGTAAGCGGTGTACTGATGACCGCTGTACTCTACGCCATACCCCTGCACCGGACACTCCATCTCCAGATTGACGCTTGGAAAATACTCCGCCAGACTGTGGCTGAAGCAGTCCTGTCCGCCAAATACCTTTTCCCTCATCTGATTGTTGTACCAGATGATCTCGCCGCCCCGGCGTGTTACCAGCACCGGCAGCGGAAAATCTCGCAGGGCTTTGTTGGTATAAGGCGACAGCTGTTTCTCCATCGTCTGATAGAATCGGTTGATGCTCTTGCTCATCGACATAAGCTGATAAAGCACGATGGCTGTGACTGCCAGAAGAACAGCTGTCCCGACATACAGCCAAGTTTCTTTGGAAATCATCGCAGTGGCAAGAGCCGCAACATTGACAAATCCAAGCGCTGCCATCAATGGTATAAACAAAAACAATTTTTTCTTCATTTCCTGCCTTACTTTCTGCACCCGTTGTGCGCTCGGCTCACAGGCTGTTTATGCTTCCTGTATCACCGTCAGAATCATTGGGCTGCGCTTGGTCTTGTTGTAGACATATCTGCTGACCTCATCTTTCATTCTGTTCTTGAGACTGGTCCAGTCGCGCACGCCATTGTTCATGGAATCTTCCAATGTATTTTTTGCAATTTCTCTGGCGCCGTTGATCATATCCTCCGCTTCTCTGACATAAACAAATCCGCGTGAAATAATGTCCGGTCCCGCCATAATTTTTCTGGTTTTTGTATTGATTGCCGCTACCACTACGATCAAACCGTCCTCCGCCAGATGCTTTCTGTCACGCAGAACGATGCTTCCGACGTCGCCGACACCCAGTCCGTCCACCATCACAGCACCGGATGGAACCTCGCCGCCGATGCGGAAAGTTTCCCCATCTGTTTCAATGACCTGACCGATCGCCGGAATCAGGACGTGTTCCTCATCAATTCCCATCTGCTGGGCAACGATGGAGTATTTTTTCAAATGCTTGTATTCACCGTGTACCGGCAGAATATATTTCGGCTTTGTCAGCGCCATCATCAACTTCTGTTCATCCTGGCAGGCGTGTCCCGAAACGTGTACCTCATACATTTTTTCGTAGATGACCTCCGCGCCAAGGCGAAGCAGTTCGTTGACTACGCGGTTGACAAACTTTTCATTGCCCGGGATCGGTCTTGCCGAAATAATGATAAAATCATTCGGTGTGACCTTCACCTTGCGGTGCTCGCTCATCGCCATACGGCTGAGTGCGGAAAGCGGCTCACCCTGGCTGCCGGTCGTGATCAGCACGACCTTGTTAAACGGGAGACGGTTTGCAACGTCAATGTCCACCAAAATGCCTTCCGGCACTTTTAGGTAGCCAAGCTCGATTGCTGTCGCAACCACATTGACCATGCTGCGTCCCGAAACAGAAACTTTTTTGTCATACTTGACCGCATAGTCGATAATCTGCTGGATGCGGTGGATGTTGGAAGCAAAGGTCGCGATAATGATTCTGCGGTCGCCTGCCATCTGGAACAGCTTGTTGAATGACTCACCGACGGTGCGTTCACTCGGTGTGCTGCCCGACATTTCAATATTGGTGGAATCCGGCAGCAGCGCCAAAACGCCTTCTCGGCCAAGCTCCCCAAAGCGGTTCAAATCAATGATACCGCCTTCGATCGGTGTGTAATCCACCTTAAAGTCACCGGTCTGGACGATAATTCCTGCCGGTGTGCGGATCGCCATTGCACAGGCATCCGGAATGGAGTGGTTGACGCGGATAAATTCCACCGACATACAGCCGG
>CAMNVW010000089.1 GCA_946563605.1 uncultured Clostridia bacterium
GGCTGTCTCGCTGACAGCTCATATATAATATCATGCCCTCAACCTTTTGTCAACAGCTTTTTTCAAAAAAATTGCACTTTTTTGAAAAAAGTTCAGAACGCGCTTGCGCGCGTTCTGAATCTTCCGCATTATTTGGCTTTATCATGCGGTTTTTGGATGGATTGCTCCAATCTTTCTTCGATCCTTATTCGTGCTTCTTTTTTCTCGATTGCCTCCGGTGATTCCTTCATTAAATAAAACGCCGCCAATCTTTTTACTTTTTCAATTGGAATAATTCCTTCTATGTAACATTCCTCTCCAAAGCGAATCGCTCTCTCCTCCAGATTCTCCAGCATCTTTTTCTCCTTTCTGCCGAGCATCACTGCACAAACGGACGCTGTCAATACAATGATAACGACCCATATTATTTCCGCTGCCGTAATTCCCACCACCTTTTTGAAATCTGTTATTACAGTATGTCATTTCCCATTTTCTCGTTCATCCTCTTTTTAAAAAATAAAATTGCTTTCCGCGGATAAATTCGCCAAAGACGGTAAAACTTATTTTTGTACACATCAAAAATCCTGTTAAGGAGAGATACTATGATTTCCAGAGAACAAACCCCAAACCTGATAAAACTAGCTGCGCTGATGCTCATCAACCTTTGCATCGTAGGCTTTGCCTTTTATCAGCCGCCTGCTTCCTCGATGACCTCCGCCGAAACCGACCCTTCTGCGATAGATGTCATTTCCCAGTATGGCTCGCAGAGCAGCGAAGTTACAAAAATCCAAACCCGCCTAAAATCGTGGGGATATTTTACCGGATCTGTCACCGGATATTACGGAGACCAGACAACCGAGGCGGTCAAAAAATTTCAAAAGCAGCACGGATTGGAACAAACCGGCGTTGCTGATGCAAAGACGTTGGAACTGATCGGACTACCGTCCGGCTCCTCCGGTTCGTCCACTTCTTCGGTGTCCGATTCTGACGTCCAGCTTCTTGCGCGCATTATTTCTGCTGAAGCCCGCGGCGAACCTTATATCGGTCAGGTTGCTGTCGGTGCGGTCGTCCTCAACCGCGTGGAGTCATCCTCCTTCCCCGACAGTATTTCCGGCGTTGTTTATCAGCCAGGTGCTTTCACTGCCATCACAGACGGACAGATCAACGCCGCTGTCACCGATTCCGCCAAACGTGCCGCACGCGAAGCTCTCACCGGCTCCGACCCCACCGGCGGTGCTCTCTACTATTATAACCCCGATAAGACCTCCAACCGCTGGATCCGCAGCCGTCCGGTCATCACCCGCATTGGTAAACATCTTTTCTGTTCCTAATAAAAACAAAAAAATTCCTGTGTATCCTCTTCTTAAAAGTAGATACACAGGAATTTTTCTTTTTTATCTTCTTTAGATATGTCCTTAATTTTCACGAAAACGGTTCGCCGCAAAACATCTTTTCCGCCTCTTCCCGATTGATATCGCGGATATGATGCGTTTTCCGTCCTTCGGAATAAGAAAAAATATAGAGGTCGCAGTTGCCCTTTCGCATTTGGAAAAGACTTTGCGTGCGCTTGATTTTTGCAATCCGTTCTGGACGGATGATGACTTGATGAAGCGAAAACCCTTTTGAATAGCGCAAGGTGTAGCATCCTTTTTCATAGGAAATGCCCGCTGTGTTCAGGTCGATGATTTTCACCGATAATAACCAGACCAGCGGAATGGTTGTCATAAATGTCACCCACGCAATCAATTCGGTCCAGTTCGGCAGAAAATAACACAGCACCGCCCTTGTAATCCATGCCGCTGCCAGCAGCGCCACAGACCGCCAGGTATACCGGTAAAGGGAACGGATGCGGCTGGGTTTAATCTGCCTTGCGGATAGATGATATTCCGGCAATAACAGCTGTAAGCTGCGCTCTAATTTCTTTTTGCGCACACATGGAATCAGCGCCGATACATCATCCTTAAATTTTCCGTAGCCTACTGTCGATAAAAAGATGGAGTATACCCCCAAAATGCAGGTCAACAGCGACCGCTGAATGTCCAGATAACCGATCTTCTCTACATCTATACGGTAGGAACGCTTTGTCATCAACCCTGCGTTGATTTTCAAAAGATTTTTCCGGCGCAGTACATGAAAATTTGCGTGCCGGAAAAGGCTCGCGATAAAAGCGCATAAATACCCAAACACCATAATACAGGCAAGCGCAAATGCCGCAGGCGGCACACCGAATGCCAGCGTGCGCGCCACATTTTCGAATGTACCATAAATCATCGCCGAAAACTGCTGTCCCAAAATGTTACCGACCTCCGTAATAAAAGTAGAGATCAGCAGCACGCCCGCAAAGGAGTTTGACGTGATCATCGCCAGCAGAAAAACATATCTGCTTTTGGGCTTGTACTCTCTCGTAGGCGTCTGCGGCGTTATCTCCTGCGGAGTTTGTAAGATTTGGATGATCTGTTCACTGTCGTCCTTTTTGAGCATCATCAAAAGGTCTGCGCTTTGCAGATTCCCCCCGGGCGTGTCCACGCGCAGGTAGACCGCGCCAAATATACGGATGCGCAGCGGCGCTACCACCGATACGCAGCAGTATCGCGAGGAGGGCAGAAAGGTTGTTTCCCGATGGAAAACACCACGCTTGACTAAAAGCCCGTTCTCCGACACCTCCACTGTAAAGGTCACCCACAGCAGGACGCCCAGCGATAAAAATGCCAATAAAATGAAAATATCCATCCATGCACCGCGCACCCAACTTGAAAGATTCACCGCCAGCTGAAAGCCCTTGGTAAAGGAAAAGCTGTTGATGAGTACATAATATAAACCGCGCAGCACAGGGATCAGCAGAATGAATAAATACCGCCACAGGTTGCTCAGGATGTACAGCGGATGAGGACGGAAACGTTTAATGGTCGTTGCCTGTTCCATTTTCCACCTCCATCTTTTTTCCCAGCTGTACACGCAATAAGCGTGCTTCCTCGTAGTTCAGGCAAGGGAGCCGCACCACGCCGCCGGCGGCATATAACCGCAATGTTGCCAGCCGCAGCAACTTTTGCAGCGGCGTCTGGCTCAAGGTTGTGTATTGCAGATTGCGGATGTATACGGCATCCATCCGATTGTAAACAACGCCGCGGCTCACCCTCACCATCCTTTCGCTGACCGAATAACGATAAAAACGATAGTGCATCGGGCAATAGACAAAGCAGAGCAGCAAAAATAACGACACCCATACAAAGGTCCATAAAGTAAACAGCTTTGCCGCTGTGAAAAAGAAAAATCCTCCCACAACTGCCGGAGCAATGCAAAGCAGCAATAATCGGATCCTCCAATAAGTCAACGCTCTTTCCGGAAGTACATTTCCTTGCAGCACATTGCCCAGCAACGAATTTTCAGACTGCGCACTGTCTGCCTGCATTTTGCCGGACTGTGCTTTGCCTTTGTGTTTTTTTCCTCTCAAATGCCATCCTGCCAATCGACCTCACCAACCTTTCCTATATGTTGGAGAAAAACTCCATCATACCTCTGCCCTTTTGTTATCTGCTTTTCTCCTCAAGCCCCTTCATGGTCAGGGAGATTCTCTTTCTCTTCAAATCAACATCAAGCACCTTGACCTTGACAATATCGCCTACCTTCAGCACCTCCGAAGGATGCTTGATGTAACGGTCGCATATCTGCGAGATATGTACTAGACCATCCTCATGCACCGCAATATCTACAAACGCGCCAAAATCGGTCACGTTGCGGACAGTACCGGTCAGAACCATCTCCGGTTTGAGGTCGCTTAACTCCATGACATCGGTGCGCAGGAGCGGCTTCGGCAGCTCATCTCGAGGGTCGCGACCAGGCTTCACCAGCTCGCTGATCATATCCATTAAGGTTGGCTCACCCACACCGATGCGGTCAGCAACCTGTCCCCATGTGCCCAGCGCCGCCGCACGTTTTGGCAGCTGTGCAATCTCTGTCCCCAAAACATCCTCCAAACAATAGCCGCATAATGTCAGCAGCTTTTTCGCCGCCTCATAGCTCTCTGGATGTACGCCGGTGTGGTCGAGCGGATTTTCACTTTCCGGCACACGCAAAAATCCTGCACATTGTTCAAATGCCTTTTTGCCGAGCTTCGGCACCTTCATCAGTTCATTGCGTTTTGTAAAGGAACCATTTTCCTCGCGGTATGTCACAATGTTTTTGGCGACAGATGCGTTGACGCCCGCTACATAAGAAAGAAGAGACTGGCTTGCCGTGTTGAGGTCTACTCCCACCTTGTTAACGCAGTCCTCCACGACGCCGCCTAATGCCGCGTCCATTTCTTTTGGCGGCATATCGTGCTGATACTGACCGACGCCGATTGCCTTCGGGTCGATTTTCACAAGCTCCGCCAATGGATCCTGTAACCGTCTTGCGATGGAAACCGCACTGCGCAAAGATACGTCAAACTGCGGAAATTCCTGCGCACCCAATTTTGACGCCGAATAAACCGAAGCACCTGCTTCACTGACTACCATGTAAGAAACCTTGTTCGATACCTGCCGGTTTATCTCTGCCAACAGCTCGGATACAAAAATCTCCGACTCCTTGCTCGCCGTACCATTGCCGATAGCGATGACCGTCACGCCGTATTTTTTGATAAGCCGGCTCAGCGTTTCCTTTGCCTGTTCTGTTTTGCTCTGCGGCGGAGTCGGATAAACTACAGTTGTCTCCAACACCTTTCCTGTCTCATCCACCACCGCGATTTTGCAGCCGGTGCGGTATGCAGGGTCGAAACCCATCGTCACTGCTCCCTTGACCGGCGGCTGCATCAGCAGATGTTTGAGATTTTCCGAAAAGACCCCGATTGCCTGCGAGCAGGCTTTCTCGGTCAGCTGTGCGCGCAGCTCCCGTTCGAGCGATGGGAAGAGCAACCGCTTGTAACTATCCTGACAAACCTCCAGCAGCAGCTGCCCGAATGGGGAATTTTTGTGGATGACCCTCTGCGCAATCATCTGTACGCACTGTTCGTGGTCTGCCTCTAAAGTCACCTTTAAAGCATCCTCACGTTCTCCGCGGTCGATTGCAAGCACGCGATGCGGCGCAATCTTCCGCACTGACTCGCTGTATTCTGAATACATATCGTATATTTGATTTTCTATTGTACTTTTTGTTGTCGAAATTTGAGCATTTTTCTGAAGATATTCTCTTAATTGACTGCGGATTTCCGCAGAATCACTGATTTCCTCCGCAAGGATATCCTGTGCTCCTGTAAGCGCTGTCTGAATATCCTCAACGCCTTTTTGCGCGTCAACGTACTTTTGCGCCTCCGTTTCCAGATTGCCGCCTGCACGCTGTAAACGGATAAATTCCGCAAGCCCTTCCAATCCTTTTTCCTTTGCCATCGAAGCACGGGTCTTGCGCTTTTGCTTGTATGGACGGTACAGATCCTCCACCTCGGAGAGCATCTTTGCTTCTTCCAAAGCCAAGCGCATCTCTCTCATCTGCTTTTCATCCAGTTTGCCGCTCGCTTCGATCAGCGCCGTTACCTCCTGCTTGCGCTTTTCCAAACTGCGCAGATAACTCAGCCGCTCCTCCAAAGCATGCAAAGCAGTGTCATCCAATCCGCCTGTCACCTCTTTGCGGTAACGCGCGATAAACGGAATGGTGTTTCCCTCATCCATCAGCTTGACAGCGCTTTCAATCTGTCCTTTTGGAATAGAAAGCTCTTTCGCAAGCGTTTGCAAAATATCCATCTTTTATTTCTTCCTTTCACATCTTCTTTTTCTTTCACTATACCATATATTTGCACTGGATGAAAATAAAAATATGCAAATTTATTGTCCTGTTTGTTATATTATGATAAGAATATACAAATCATAGAGCAACTTGAAAATACAGATTGTAATATTGTGTCGTAATATAAAAAACAAAAGTTTTCGCCAGCCTTTTTCAAAAGGCTGCGGATTCCAAAGGCAGCGCCTTTGGTCGCTCGTCGCAACGAGCGAAATACTCAAAAACAAATATAAAAATAAAAATCGTTCGGGGCAGGATGCTGTTTCGATGCTGTGGTACGGCAGTACCCCAGCGCAAGCTGGCAGACAGTACCTTTAGACACTCGTCGCAACGAGCGAAATACTCAAAAACAAATATAAAAAATAAAATCGTTCGGGGCAGGATGCTGTTTCGATGCTGTGGTACGGCAGTACCCCAGCGCAAGCTGGC
>CAMNVW010000090.1 GCA_946563605.1 uncultured Clostridia bacterium
GGAGAGTTGAGAATTATGGCTTTTTATTTTAATGAACCATCCCATACCTTTGGGGAATATCTGTTAGTTCCGGGTTATTCTTCTTCTGAATGTGTCCCTGCAAATGTTAGCCTCAAAACCCCGCTTGTCAAATTTAAAAAGGGTCAGGAAGAGTGTCCTCTGACACTGAACATTCCGCTGGTATCTGCAATCATGCAGTCCGTTTCCGATGACAATATGGCAATCGCGCTGGCAAAAGAAGGCGGTATTTCCTTTATCTATGGTTCCCAGTCCGTTCAGGATGAGGCTGCAATGGTTGCAAGAGTAAAAAGCTATAAGGCAGGCTTTGTAACCAGCGATTCCAACATCAGCCCTGACAAAACCTTGCAGGATGTTCTGAACCTCAAGGAAAAAACAGGTCACTCCACCGTCGCTGTTACTGATGACGGCACTGCAACCGGCAAACTGGTTGGTATCGTAACCAGCCGTGACTACCGCGTCAGCAGAATGAGCATGGATACGCCTGTTTCCGAGTTCATGACCAAGTACGAAAACCTGATCACCGCAGGTGCGGACACCTCTCTGAAAGAAGCAAACGATATTATCTGGGAGAACAAACTCAATGCTCTGCCATTGGTTGACGAAAACCAGAGACTGAAATACTTCGTATTCCGCAAGGACTACGCATCCCACAAAGAAAATGCAAACGAACTGCTTGACCAGCACAAACGCTATGTTGTCGGCGCAGGTATCAATACCCGCGACTACGAAGAGCGAGTTCCTGCTCTGGTAGAAGCAGGCGCTGACGTGCTGTGCATCGACTCTTCCGAAGGTTTCTCCGAGTGGCAGAAACGCACCATCGACTTCATTCGTGCAAAATATGGCGACAGCGTTAAAGTAGGTGCAGGCAACGTCGTTGACCGCGAAGGCTTCCTGTTCCTCGCAAAAGCAGGCGCTGACTTCATCAAAGTTGGTATCGGCGGCGGTTCCATCTGCATCACCCGTGAGCAGAAAGGTATCGGTCGCGGACAGGCTACCGCAGTTATCGAAGTAGCACAGGCTCGTGACGAGTACTTCAAAGAAACCGGCATCTACATTCCAATCTGCTCCGACGGCGGTATCGTACAGGACTACCACATGACTTTGGCACTGGCAATGGGCTCCGACTTCATCATGCTCGGCCGTTACTTTGCTCGTTTTGATGAAAGCCCAACAAACAAGGTCAACATCAACGGCAACTACATGAAAGAGTACTGGGGCGAAGGTTCTGCCCGCGCAAGAAACTGGCAGCGTTATGACCTGGGCGGCGATAAGAAACTCTCCTTCGAGGAAGGCGTTGACTCCTACGTTCCATACGCAGGTTCGCTGAAAGATAACGTAGGTCTGTCGCTGAGCAAGGTTCGTTCCACCATGTGCAACTGCGGTGCGCTGACCATTCCAGAGCTTCAGGAAAAAGCAAAACTGACCCTGGTTTCTTCCGTTTCCATCGTCGAGGGCGGCAGCCACGATGTAGTCCTCAAAGACAGAGGCAATCAGATCATCTAACAATAAAGATAATATTTCGGGATATATTTCCCAGGAAATTTCTGAAGATGTTGTATGCAAACCCCTTCGCCAGCTGTGGCGGAGGGGTTTGGTGCATATTCACGCGGTAGAAAAATAGCGACATCTGTGTTATAATAGGAAAGCAGGAGGTGAAAACTTGCAAATGTACAATATCGGATACTATATTCAAAGAATCAGGGAAGAAAAGAATATCAATCAAAGGGATCTTTGCAGGGGTATCTGCGACCGGACGACATTGTCCCGCATTGAAAATGGGAAACAGGAGCCGTCTTATCATGTTTTGAAGGCACTGTTACAGCGGCTGGATGTGGACGAAACTCAGGTTTTGCTGCTGTTGGGACCACAGGATTTTGAAATTTCCAATCTGCAAAAGGAGATCACTGCGCTGAACACGAACCGCAATTTTCAGGAAGCGGCAGAAAAAATCCGCAGGCTCGAAGAAATCTCCGATCCTGCGGATAAGATCATGAAGCAGTTTATTCTGCGTTCCAAAGCGTTGGCGCACTATGGGGACGATTTTCCGGCTTCACGCGCACTGCTGACCGAAGCACTGCAGCAGACCCATCCTGATTTTGACTTTGACAAAATCAACGAATATCTATTGAGCATTGAAGAAATGAAGATTCTCAACCAGATTGCCAACAGCTATTCGGAGGAGGGCGACCGTCGTTATGGTATTCACATCTATTTCCAACTGTTTCAATATTTGGATGGCAGACTGATGAACACCGAAATGGAGTCCGTTGTTCTACCAATGCTGGCTTATAACTATTCCAGACTGCTGGGACAGGAAAGACGGTATGAGGAGTGCATTGAGATGGCGACCCGTGGCTATGAAACCTGCGTTAAGTATAATAAATGCAGAAATATGGGTGGACTGCTGCTCAATATAGCCTGCTGTTTGCACGATCTGGGTAAGTACGAAGAGAGCAAAGACAAACTTATTGATTCTTATTATGCTTATCGTCTGATGAGAGATTTTAAAAGCTGTGAAGTAGTTCAAAATTATGCCGAAAAAACATTTGGCATAAAGTTTGAACACTAGACATGTTTAGCGAAATTTAATCACTTTCACCCACTGGTCCGTTGATATAATCGCAAGGCATGATACCAGACTCTCCGTCGTTTTCCGGCGGCTGGGGGGTCTGGTTTTGTGTACCCTCGTCGCCCTCGTCTTCCACCGGCGGTGGGGTCGGCAGGTCGATCGATTTGGTTTCTGCGGCAAAGACGGTCATTGGGATGGCGGCAAGCATCAAAGCGGCAAGCAAAGTAACAAATGTTTTTTTCATAAAAAATCAAGTCCTTTCTAAAATGGTTGTCGCGCGACTACTTACACTATAAGCATAAAAGTATATGATTGTCAAGAGGCATTTCACGCACACTTTTGTGTGCGTGAAATGTCTATTGACTTCTTTAGAAAAATGGGGTATGATGGAAACAAGGAGCTCCGAAGAAAATAAAACAAAGTTGTACAAGAAATGGAACAGGATTTGTAATTGGTCCAAATGCAATTGCAACAGCAGCTCATAACTTTAATCATCCAACCTATGGCAGAGCAACATCGATTACTTGCTATGTCGGTGTTAGCACTGGCATAAGTTATCTGTATTCGGAAACAATAACTGATACAGCGAGATTCCTTCACCCATCTGAGTGGGATAGTACAAAAGGATACCGTTATGATTATGGAGTAATTAAATTAAAAAACAACATGACCAATGTCGGTTCGTTTGGCTTTGGCGCATACAGCGATAGTGTATTATCATCTAACACTTTTAAATTGATGGGATATGGTACAAATGGCTATCCATCTTCTGCAACAAGCACATTAAACAATATTGGCACAAATGATTTTTACTATGCCATTAACACCCGTCCAGGAGATAGCGGTTCTCCAGTTTATTATGGTAATGGTTCTGTTGCAGGTATCCATGCTTATGGTACTTCCTCAAGTGCTCAGTATCCTTCTGCAACAAGAATTACATCCAAAGTTTTTAATGACTTGAAAACTTGGAAATATCAGTAAGTTTTACCACAAAGGAGGTTTTCCTATGAAAAAACGATTGCTTTGTGCCTTTCTTTGTACAGCTATGGTAATGGCTTCGTCGCTTCCTGCCTTTGCAGCAAAAACAACCACAAAGAAAACAACTCAAACAAAACAGGAAGAAGTGCTGGAAGAAGCACCGGTTGAACCTTCAGACGATTTGGTTGCCGCGCCAATTCCTTTTGCAACCCTGCGGTTTGTGGACAAAAATGGAAAACCGGTTCAGGGATTGTCGGTAAGTCATCCTCTTACCTATATCTTTACAGACAACAAGGGCATAGGCGACCTCGATCTTGCAGCGGCAACAAATTTTGCCGGATTTCTCAAGGATATCAAGATTGATTGGTCTAAACCGGTTGCATTTTCTGCAACAAATACGGTGAACAATGAAACCCAAAAATACAACGTCCGTTTAAGCAAAGACAATGTCAATGAATTGGTCTGGGACAAGGAAACGCCTGCACAAAGCGTAGCGAAGAAAAAGGAAAAGGTGCAGTTCCGTGTGATCGACCAGAACGGCAAAGCAGTTCCTAACGCGCAGTTTGTTCTTCCTCCGCAGGATTTTCTTCTGCCAACCAACACCAGCGGCAAAACATGGTACTATGGCAAAGCATTTGAAAAATACAATGTTGGACTGAGCTATACCGATTCCAAGGGAAACGACCAATATGTGACAAAGGTTGTCACTATCCGCGACAAGCATCTGAAAAATGGAAAGATGGGCATTACCTTTAAAGTGACAGTTTAATTTCACCCACAATACAAACAAGGAAGGACATCCGAGAGGATGTCCTTCCTTGTTATATTTTGCAAATTTGCAGATTACAGGATGATGGATTCGCCGGTCATTGCCTGCGGCTGCGGCAAACCTAAAATTTTCAGCATGGTCGGCGCGATGTCGGCAAGGCGGCCTTCGCGCAGCTTGCAGCTGCCCTGACCAATCACCAAAAACGGCACCGGATTGGTGGTGTGCGCGGTGAACGGCGAGCCGTCCTGTTCATACATCTGGTCGGCGTTGCCGTGGTCGGCGGTCAGCAGAACGGTGCCCTGCATCGCCAGCACCTTTTCCACCACTTTGCCAACACATTCGTCCACTGCCTCCACCGCTTTGACCGCCGCATCAAATACACCGGTGTGTCCAACCATGTCGCAGTTCGCAAAGTTGAGGATCACGACGTCATATTTGCCGCTGTTCAGCCTTTGCAGAAGCTCGTCGGTGACAAGATACGCGCTCATCTCCGGCTGCAAATCGTAGGTCGCCACCTTCGGGGAGTTGATCAGCGCGCGTTCCTCCCCCTCGGAAACGGTTTCGACGCCGCCATTGAAGAAGAAGGTGACGTGAGCATATTTTTCTGTTTCTGCAATGCGCAGCTGGGTCAGTCCCTGCTTGGAAATGTATTCACCAAAGGTGTCGTGCAGACTTTGCGGCTTGAAAGCGACCTGCACATTCGGCATGGTTGCGTCGTATTGGGTCATGCAGACGTAGTACAACGGGAACAGCTCGCGCGCAAATCCGGTGAAGTCGGGATCGACCAGCGTGCGGGTGATTTCACGCGCGCGGTCTGGACGGAAGTTGTAGAACACAACCGAATCGTTGGCGGAGATTCTGCCCTCGGTCGGCTCACCGATTACGCACGGCACTACAAATTCGTCGGTGACGTTGTCGGCGTAGGAATTTTCCACTGCACGAACGGCATCGCCGCACAAAACGCCCTTGCCCAAAACAAGAGCATCGTAGGCTTTTTGCACGCGCTCCCAGCGGTTATCGCGATCCATTGCGTAGTATCTGCCCATCACCGAGGAGATCTTGCCGACGCCGAGTTCAGAACATTTGTTCTGAAGCTGTGCGACAAAATCTTTGCCGGAGGAAGGCGGAACATCTCTGCCATCCAAGAAGCAATGAATATATACTTTAGAAAGATCGTTTTTCTTTGCCATTTCCAGCAGGCCAAACAAATGTTCTATGTGACTGTGTACACCGCCGTCGGACAAGAGTCCCATCAGGTGCAGCGCGGAATCGTGCTGTCTGCAATTTTCGATTGCACCCAGCAGCGCTTCGTTCTGGAAGAAATCGCCGTCCTGGATGGATTTGGTGATGCGGGTCAGCTCCTGATAAACGATGCGGCCTGCGCCGATGTTGGTGTGTCCGACCTCGGAGTTGCCCATCTGCCCGTCAGGCAGACCGACGTCCAGACCGGACGCACCCAGTTGGGTGTGTGGATATGCAGAAAAATAGCGGTCAAGGTTCGGCTTGTTTGCCTGATGGATGGCATTGCCGTAATCGGAGGAATTGATGCCAAAGCCGTCGAGAATCATTAAGACGAGTGGATGTTTCATAGGAATACACCTTCTTATGAGTATGAAATCAATGGGGATGTTTCTGGGATTAAAAAATGAAAGTTTTTGGTTGAGCTTTTTTCAAAAAGCTCACAGATTCCAAAGACAGAGTCTTTGGTTGGGTTTGGGACAACGTCCCAACATAAAAATAATATAAAAAATAAAAAATCGTTTGGGGTAGTAGAAGTTCATTGTTTACAATGAACTTCCGTGAGTTTGGCAAAGCCAAACTCA
>CAMNVW010000091.1 GCA_946563605.1 uncultured Clostridia bacterium
CCTTCGGAGGAATTTTTAAAACCTTAGGTTTTAAACACGCCTTTGGTTAGTCGTGCGAAAGTAACCGCGGGAGTGGGCTGCGTAAGCCCACAACTTGGGGTGTGGGGGTCGAGACCCCCACGAAACATTCCTAGCTTCTTGAAGCTAAAATAGAGGCAGTGGGGCGAACAGCCCCACAACAAGTGTGTAGAAACTATCGTACAAATACGATGATGGGAGCAGGCACAGCCTGATATGAAAAAAGTTATTACAGAAAGTGAGGTCAGGATATGGCAGTCAGACCAGTAGTAGCTGTGGTGGGCCGACCGAATGTCGGCAAATCCACCCTTTTTAATAAATTGATCGGTCAGCGCCTTTCTATCGTGGAAGATACGCCGGGCGTTACCCGTGACCGCATCTATGCCGCGTGTGAATGGCGCAACCATGAAATCATGCTTGTGGATACAGGAGGTATCGAACCATACTCCGATGATATCATTCTATCGCAGATGCGCCGTCAGGCACAGATGGCGATTGAAAGCGCAGAAGTGACCATCCTTGTGGTCGATGTAAAAACCGGTGTTACCGCCACAGACCAGGAAGTTGCCGCTATGCTGCAAAAAAGCGGCAAACCGATCGTGCTGTGCGTCAACAAGTGTGATGGACTTGGAGATGTGCCATCGGAATTTTACGAATTTTATAACCTTGGCTTGGGAGATCCAATTCCGGTTTCTTCGGTTCACGGACATGGCACAGGCGATTTGCTCGATGCGGTGTATGAATATCTGGATTTTTCCGAAGAGGAGGAATACGGCGACGACAGCATTACGGTCGCCATCGTAGGACGTCCGAATGCAGGCAAGTCCTCTCTGGTCAACCGCATTGCGGGCAGAGAGGCAGTCATCGTTTCGGATATCGCGGGAACCACCCGTGACGCCACCGATACCGTGATTGAAAATAAACATGGTAAATTTGTATTCATCGACACAGCCGGTATCCGCCGCAAGAACAAAGTGGAGGAGTCCATCGAGAAGTACAGCGTGCTGCGCGCCTATATGGCGGTGGATCGCTCGAATGTCTGCATCATCATGATCGACGCGACCAAGGGTTTCAGCGAGCAGGACTCCAAGATCGCAGGCTATGCGTATGAGCAGGGCAAGGCGTGCATCATCGCCATCAATAAATGGGATGCAGTTGAAGATAAAACCGACAAGACCATGCAGGAGATGAAGAAGCAGCTGGACATCGACTTCAGCTTTATGCCTTATGCACCGATGGTGTTTATCTCCGCACAGACCGGTCAGCGTGTAGATAAGCTGTTTGAACTGATCAAACAGGTGGACGAGCAGAACGCACGCCGCATTTCTACCGGTATGCTCAATGATATGCTCAACTATGCGACCGCAAGGGTACAGCCGCCGTCCGATAAGGGCAAACGCCTCAAGATTTACTACATGACGCAGGTGGCAACCAGACCGCCAACATTTGCCTGCTTTGTCAACAGTTCGGAGCTGTTCCATTTTTCCTATCAGCGCTATCTTGAAAATCAGATCCGCGAAAACTTCGGTTTCGAGGGTACGCCGATCCGTATGCTGGTAAGGGAAAAGGGCGATAAAAATAAATAAATCAGCTGTTTTAAAAACCTCCCGTTCAGGGAGGTTTTTTTGTGCGCCAAACGAATTTTATAAAAAAGGAGAAAAGGGTTGAAAAATTGTGAGGCGATTGCTACAATAGTACACAGGGGGATGAAGAATATGACAGAACAAACTATGATACTCAATATCGGAGCATCGGTACTGGTGGCTTTGATCGCATATCTGCTTGGCAGCATCAGTTTTGCGGTGATCGTTTCAAAAATTTACGCGCACGATGACGTAAGAAAATATGGAAGCAAAAACGCGGGAATGACCAACATTCTGCGCACCTACGGCAAGCTGCCGGCGTTCTTTACGCTGTTGGGGGACTTTGGCAAGGGCGTTTTGGCGGTCGTACTGGGACGGGCACTCTTTTCCGCGCTGGGGCTTACCTTTTTGGACGCAGGCTATCTCGCAGGATTTTTTGCCTTGTTGGGGCATCTGTATCCGGTCTTTTTCGGCTTCAGAGGTGGAAAAGGGGTGCTGACATCATTGGGGATTATACTGATCGTAAATCCATTGGTGTTTTTTATCCTTTTGGTCATTTTTTTGCCGGTTTTGTTTATTACAAGAATCGTTTCGCTGGTTTCGGTCACCGGCGCGCTGCTCTATCCGTTCGTCACTTTGATTGTCAATTTGTGCTTGCGGAAACCGCTGCTGTACGACTTCTTGTTTGCAGCGCTGTTTTCTGCCATTGTCATCTTTAAGCACCGTAGCAATATTCAGCGGCTGCTGAATGGAACCGAGCGACGGATTGGGGACAAAAAACCCAGCACCGCACAACCAGAGCCTAAAAATCAGGAGGAATTGCAGTGATCTGCTTGTATACGCCTAAAATAGACGAACTTTCCTTTCGTCAGAGTTTGCTTGCCGACGAAGCGACCATGGCGTATAATGCCGAATGGGGAGGCGCACTCAGCTTTCCGCGGGAAAATTGGGAAGGCTGGTATGATCGCTGGGTCAAAAATGCCGCAGGAAAGCGTTTTTACGCGTATCTGTACAGCGAAGAAGAAAAGGGCTTTGTCGGCGAAGCAGCCTGCCATTGGGACGAGGAAAGCGGCAGATATATGCTGGACGTCATTGTGCATGACCGATTTCGCGGCAAGGGATACGGCACACAAGGGCTGATGCTTTTGTGCGAGAAGTGCTGCGAAATGGGATGCGGGGAAGTTTATGACCATATTGCACTAGGAAACGAAAGCGTCCGCTTGTTCCTGAAAAATGGGTTCCGCGAAGTTTCAAGGGATCAGGAGGGCGTTTGGGTACAAAAAGAATTGTAATAACGAACGGTAGAAAGAAGGAGAGCACATGGCAAACGTGATGGTATTGGGTGCAGGAGGATTTGGAATCTCGCTGGCGATGATGTGCTGTCGGTATGGGCATCAGGTGACGGTCTGGTCCCATCGGGAGGAAGAAGTGGTAAGACTTCAGACGGAGCGTGAGCAGAAAAAGCTGCTGCCCGGGGTGAAGATTCCGCAGGAGATTCTCTTTACGCCTTCTTTGGAGGCGGCACAGCAGAGCGACCTCGTCATCATGGCGGTGCCTTCCTTTGCGGTGCGCCAGACAAGCCGTCTTTTGAGCCAGACGGTCGGCAAAAACACCATCGTCGTCTGTGTGGCAAAGGGAATCGAACAAGGCACCTTTTATGATTTTTCGACAGTAATTTCCCAGGAAATACCGGAAAATCCAAATGTCATCCTTTCCGGTCCGTCCCATGCGGAGGAGGTTTGCCGAGGAGAGGCGACAACAGTCGTTGTAACGTCCAAGGATCGCGCCGCGGCGATGCAGGTGCAGGATTGGCTGATGAACCCAGACTTTCGCGTCTATGTCAATGACGATGTTGTTGGCGTGGAGTTGGGCGGTGCGCTGAAAAATATCATCGCGGTGGCGTCGGGCATTGCGGACGGTGCTGGGATGGGCGATAACGCAAAAGCGGCACTGATGACCCGCGGAATCACCGAAATCGCGCGGCTGGGCGTCGCTATGGGCGGACATCAGGAGACCTTCGCGGGCTTGTCCGGCATCGGCGATCTGGTCGTCACCTGCACGAGCAATCACTCGCGCAACCGCCGCTTTGGCAGATTGGTCGGACAGGGTATGCCGGTGCAGCAGGCGCTGGAACAGGTCGGCATGGTGGTTGAGGGCTATTCCTGCACCAAGGTGGCGCATGAACTGGCACAGAAGATGGGCGTAGAGATGCCGATAACAGAGCAGACCTATCAGGTGCTGTACGAGGGCAAGAATACACAGGACGCACTGCGCAGCCTGATGGGCAGACCAAAGCGCAACGAACGCGAATCCACATGGGTGCGGTAAAACAGAGTTGTAAAATAGCTTGTTGAATATACGAAATGTAAAAAAAGTGGAAGCTCCGAAAGGAGCTTCCACTTTTGTGTGTCAGGGATTATCTGCGTTTCTTCATCAGAAGGGCGATGCCGCCAATCGAGAGGAGAGCCGCAGCCATTGCAGGAACCGGAACCATATCGCCGGTACTTGGGTTGTTTTTCAGCGGAACCTCTTCATCCTCGATGGTGATTAAATCCTCCGGCAGGTCAGCCAGCGGAACATCCTCGTCCTCAATGGTGGTGGTTGGAACCGGAGTATCGTTGATAATGGTTGGTGTGTCATCGTCACCACCACCGGTATATGGAAGTGGTTCTGGTTCTGGGTCTGGGTCTGGGGTTGGAGTTGGGTCTGGGTCTGGATCTGGATCTGGATCTGGATCTGGATCTGGATCTGGATCGGTGCTGTTCAGACTCCACTGGGCGGTATAGGTTACGTCTCCGGTCACGGTTTCTGCGACAGCAGGAGACCATCCAGTAAAGGTGTATCCGCTTCGGGTAGGATTAGAAATGGTCGGAGTGGCAGCGCCTTCCTTGGCTTTGAAGATTTGGTCAGCGAAAATTACGCTGTTCTCAACGCCATCGGTATAGGTGACAGTGTATTCCTTGGCATAGACATTGTAGATATAAGGGGTAACGGGGTTATTGTCCTTGGATACATACAGTCGACCAATGTTCTCGCTGTCGACCTGTTTCGTTGTACCAAACACATGATCCCACACATAAGAGTCTTCTGTGACGCCATAATTGCTCTGGGTCATGGTCAGGTAAATGCCATCGCCGATAACAGGGATATTTACGGTCCATTTGAGATGATAATTGAGGTGCTCCTCATCATAACCCACAATCGTGGTTATTCCATCTACTTCGCCCAAAATTGCGCGTGGGGTTTCCATTACTTCGGCATCCTTGCGATACAAGGTTTTGGTAACAGTCTCTCCCTTGACATCTTGATAGCTGTAAGTGATAGAGTAATCTTCGGGTAAGTTGTCCAAAGTAAAGGAATCATGTTTTACTGTTTCGAAGGCAACCATAATATCGACCTTGCGTTCGGTTACTGTGTCATCAGGCTTCTCTGTTTCACCCTGTCGATAATAATGCCATGTTGGGATATTCTTTTGCCCAAACGGAAAGCTGGTGACCGAGATTGTAGCCTGTTCGGTTGTGAAAAGCTTGTTATCAATAATCTGCTGATACCAGGCATATCCGTCAACCTCTTGTCCTTTCAGGGTCAGCTGAACTTCTGTCGGTGTGGTGCCGTTTTCGTTTACAAGAACATACAGAACTTGATTGTTCGACAAACCAAATGGTAATTTTTCGTTTTCGGTTGTACCAGTGTAGGTTTTTCCGCCATACTTATAGCTGTAGTCGTAATGGATAGTAGGAGCTTTCTGTAGGGAGTCACCCTCGGTAACCTGAAAGTTTAGCTGAAGCCGCACTTCCTGAAGATTGGCTCCATCAGGAACCTCTGGTTTTTCATCAGGATTTTTTTCCCACACAGCATAGAGTGTGATATTGTTATTGAGTGGGAGTTGAATGCCTACTTGCAAATCGTTGTCAGGAAAGTTAGCGTTTGCTTGTCTGCTCCATCCCAGTATACTGTACCCTTCTCGCTTCATATTGCGGTAGCTTTTGATGAAGACCCGATCGCCCGATTTTACTGTCTCGCCCTCTGGCAAACCCGTGACATCGTCACCGTCGGCATTGGCGTCGTAGGTCAATGTAACCTTTTCAGGTTTCGGTTCGGACAGCTTTTGTTCCAGTGCGGTCAGTTTTGCAAGAACCTCTGGGTCAAAAGCAGCTTTCTGTCCTTCGGTCAGTGCATCGTATGCTGTACGGGCAGAAGTGACCTGTGCTTTGAGTGCTTCGAGGTCGGTTTCTTCGGTGATTTCTGCCGGCAGAGCGTTAATCAGCTCAACAACCGCTTGGACAGCATCTTCAGACTTACCGTTTTTGTTGTTGTCCTCGGTGCCGTTGTTCTCGGTATTTCCATTATCTGGGTTAGCCGGGTTTTCTGGATTGCCGTTTTCGCTGTTGTTTTCGGTATTGCTGTCGTTGTTGTTGTTGTTGTTGTCGCCTTCGGTATTACCGTCGTTGTTGTTGTCGCCTTCGGGATTGCCGTCGTTGTTGTTGCCGCCTTCGGTATTACCGTCGTTGGTGTTGTTGTCTTCCGGTTTACCTTTTTCAC
>CAMNVW010000092.1 GCA_946563605.1 uncultured Clostridia bacterium
AAACCAATATTCATCTGTTTTTCATTCCTTTCTTTTTTTAGTTTTAAGATATGGTTAAAACGATTTTCGTCTTGAGACGATTTTTGTCGTACTGCAGCCTTTGATGTATCCCAGGTATGACCCTTCCGTTCATTCCTTTTTACACACAACCCTTTTGTTGATGCCTTCCAAAAAATTACATCTTTCAGCTCACATATCTCTTTTTTAGTTTATCATTTTAGTTGTGTTTTGTAAACTGTTTCTTGATTGTTTTTGTATAAAATTATGAATATACACTGATTTTTTTGCTTTTCTGTACGAAAACTTCCCCCTGCCGCATCCGATTGTTGATGAGTAAGAACGGTATTTGCCTTCCTTTTTTCACCCTTTTTTCTGTTTTCCCCACTGAATAAAATGAAAAGGCAATGCGCTATAAAACGCATTGCCTTTTCAGCTGTTTTTACACTCTTTTGGCAAAGACACCCTTATTGAAGCGGCTGTTCCGTCTGACCGGACTGCTCGTCTTGATTGGATTGCCCTTCTTGATTGGTCTGTTCTTCTTTCTCCTGTTCTTCCTCTGCCTTGTCGTTGAATCCAAAATATTCGTCGAAGATGGCTTTTGCAATCGGCGCGCCGCGCTGACCGCTGTAACCTTTTTCCACCACGACCGCTACCGCGATCTCAGGATCGTTTGCCGGTGCATAGGCGATAAAGGTTGCATTGTCATCACCGCCGGTTGCCTGCGGCGTACCGGTTTTGGAGGCGACATCGATTGGATAATCCGCAAAGTAATACCTTGCCGTACCGCGCGCTGTATCGCGCGACGCACGCAGCATTCCCTTGCGCACCTCCTCAAAAACCTCCGTATCCGCCTGCACCCGATTGAGTACCTGCGGTTCGATGACCTCGACCGTTTCTTCCAGATTGTACGATTCAATCGACTTGACCAGATGGGAGCTCATACGGACGCCGTTGTTTGCAAGCGTTGCCGTATAGTTTGCCATCTGCATCGGCGTAAAGGCATTGTCCAGCTGTCCGATGGCGGACTGAAGCACGTTGCCGAACGTCCATTGTTCATTGGAACCCTCTCGTGCCGATTGGAAGTATTCGGGGCTGGAAATATGTCCAAGCGATTCGGAAAGCTCAATGCCTGTTTTCACGCCCAAGCCCAGCTGTTTGGAATACTCCGCAATGTTGTCGATTCCCTGACGAGTGCCTGCTTCGTAGAAGAAATAGTTGCAGGAAACCATCAGTGCATACTGTAAATTGATCGGACCGTGCAGACCCATGCACCGCGGATTATAACTGGTGCCTGTCTGATAGACCTGTTTGCAGTCAATGGTGGTGGAAGAGTCGATCACACCCGCCGACATTGCGCCGATGGCTGTGACCGGCTTATAGATCGAACCCGGCATATAGATTCCCTGCGTGCAGTAGTTGAGCAGCGGACGCAGCGGGTCGGCGCTCAGTTCGGCATACTTGGTATAGTAGTCGGATAAATCGTAGGTCGGATAATTCACCATCGCCAGAATCTCACCGGTTTTCACATCCTGCGCTACCACCGAAACACGGTTCGCGCTGCCGCCCAGTTCCGGTGCGTACTGTTTTTTGGCTTGTTCCAAAAAGGCTGCGCTACCCTCCAACGCTGCGCGCTGAAGATCCTTGTCCAGCGTTGTGATGATGGTGTTGCCTGGTTTTGCCTGCTTGATGATTTCGGTGTTCAATACATTTCCCTGAGAATCGGTGGTGATTTTCTTTTTCCCACGTTCCCCGCGCAGTTCACTTTCCATCGCATATTCCAGACCGCTTTTTCCAATCACATCGTTGTAGCCGTATTTCTGCTCCTGATAGGCTGCGTTGATCTCCTTTTCCGTCCAGTCGGGGTGTTCCGATTGGATTCTCTCCAGAATCTTCTGGTTTTCCTCGTTGTATTCCTCCTGTGTGATGGAGCCCACCACCCCGATGGCGTGGGGCGCAAGCGATCCGTCCACATAGCGGCGGCTGGTGGTTTCTTTAATTTCCACTCCTGGCATCTGCTGGCTGTATTCCTTGATCTTCACCACAACATCAATTGGAATATCCTTGGAAAAAGTGTATGGTGTGCTTGCGCTCGAACCATACACCTCCATCTGGTAGCGTACGCCTGCAATTTTTCTTGCCGTCACAAGGTCGGTCATCTCGTCCAGCTCATACTTTTTCAACAGGTTATCCAGCGTCACCTGAGCGGTCGCATCGAGGTTGATCTTGTTGTTTGTCTTGATGGTTTCGATCTGCTTTTTTTGTGCGTCCGTTTCGTTTAAAAATACAAACGGCTCGCTCGTGCTGATGGGAAGGGTGTCGATCCAAGTCTGTCCTTCCTTTTCCATCAGCGTGATGATCCGTTCAATTACGGTGTTTTTCATTTTTCTCGGGATATATGCTTCGTTGATAATGACGTCATAGCTCACCTGATTGACCGCAAGCGGTCTGCCATAACGGTCCAGAAACTCTCCCCTCGCGGCGTCTATGCTCTGTTCGCTTGTGTAGCCGCTCTGAGCCAGCTGTTTATACTGTTCGGCATTGACCACCTGATACTGCATCAGTCTGAGTGCAAAGATGATAAATACCGCCACGATCAAAGCGATCAGCAAAAATACGCGTTTGCCGTGTGTCTGTTTTTCTTCCATGACATTCCCCTTTTTCCTCGGTACAAAGCCGCTGTTCTACTCCGCTTTTTTCTCAAAAAAGATGTGCATCTTTTGCACCAGCAAAAAGATCAGCGGCGTAATCACTACTGTGCAGAGCAAAAGCGGCAGCATTCGGTGCACTAAAATCAGCGGCGCGCCCTCATATCCCCACATCACATAATAAAAAAAGTATTCCAACAGCAGCCGCACCGAAAGCCCGCAGCCCACAAAAATCAGACTGTTGACCACCGACAGCTGCATAAAATGAATGACCAGCAGTCCCACTGCCGCGCAGATAGCCAGATATAAAATCGACTGGAACCCAAACAGCACATTGGAGGAGGTGTCGCACAAAATTCCTGCGAATAATCCAAATAAGCCGCCCACCAGTTGACCTTCCATCATCGAGATGCACACCGCAAACGGCAGCACCAGAATCGGTTTGATCTCACCGATGTACAGCAGGTTCGGGTCGGTCTGCACCACATACAGCGCCAGCATCAGCAGGCTGTACGTCACATACTTGACAACCATGATTTTTGTCCGTTTATTCATCTGTGACCTTGCCTTTCCGCAAACATAAAATTACTGAGCGTCTGTTTCGCCGCTTTCCTGTGGCTGTTCTTCCTGCGGTTCTTCCTGCGGCTGTTCCACGGTGTTTTCAAAGCTTTCCAGACTGCTTCCCTGTCCTTTAAAAGAGGTGATAATCACCACATTCTTGATATTTTTGATGTCGTTTGCAGGATCGACGACCGCGTACATCATCGTACCCTGCGGCTCAAAGTCGACCTCGTTAATCCTGCCGATGACAATGCCCTGCGGATACAGTCCCGAGGTACCTGCCGTCTGGATAATATCCCCTTTTGCAACGCTGCTTTCCCTTGGGATGAGCGACATCCTGCACTGACCGTTCTGCGCCAGCGCAATATCGCCCGAAATAACCGCAACGTCCTGTGTGTGGACATCCTGACACGCAACATTGAGCCGCACATCTAAAATCGTCGTCACCTTGGAAAAGACCGTTCCCACCTCCGAGACGATGCCGACCAAGCCGTCCTCGGTGATCACAGGATCCTGATAGGAAACGCCGTCCAACGAACCTTTATCCAGAATAAAGGAACAGAACTGGTCGGAGGGATCCCTGCCGATCACCGCAGCTGTCATAGTCTCCCACTCGGGATGATTCGACTGGATGCCCAGCTGTTCCTTCAGATTTTCATTTTCATGCTTGTAATTTTCGTAATCGACCATCTGCTCAATGAGCGCGCGGTTTTCCTCGCGCAGCTTTTCGTTTTCCTTAGCAATTTCCTCTGCGCTCAAAAATTGCTCCAAAAAGCCTGTGACCGAACCGCTCATTTTGGATACCAGCGACTGCGCTGGTGCAGTGACAGTACCCACCACCTTTTCCAGAACGGTAGCCGCCCCCATTGTCAGCGTCGCGCGCAGCAAAAAGGCAAACATAATCACTGCCAGCGCCACAAACAGTTTAAAGACCCAGCTGTGAAAAAATTCCTTCACCACAGCGCCTCCTTCTATGTGAATCCCCCTGCGGGGTTTATTTTATAAAAAAACAAACGGCTGTCTGCGCAGTTTCACAATCAAAATGCCGCCGACAGCCGTCTTTCGTTTTTATAATTTAGAATCGTCGTCGGAAAGCAGTTCCTTCATGGTGTTCAAGTTTTCCAGAAGCTTACCTGTGCCTGCCGCAACGCAATCCAGCGGATCTTCCGCAACCTGTACCGGCATCCCTGTTTCCTTGGAGATCAGCTGATCCAGTCCGCGCAGCAGCGCACCGCCGCCGGTCAGTGTGATTCCGTGGTCGATAATATCTGCGGACAGTTCCGGAGGTGTTCTTTCCAAGGTTGTGCGGATTGCATCCAGCACCGACATCACTGAATCCGCCAACGCTTCGCGCACCTCGTCAGGATGCAGCATCATATTTTTCGGCAGACCGTCCACTAAGTTTCTGCCCTTGATTTCCATTGGTTCTTCGTTTTCATAAGGATAAGCGGAACCGATTTGAATCTTGATATTTTCCGCTGTGCGGTCACCGATGAGGAGATTATATTTTTTCTTGACATACTGGATGATCGCCGAATCAAATTCATCGCCGCCGACTCTGACGGAGCGGGACGCTACGATACCGCCCAGAGAGATGACTGCGACCTCGCTGGTGCCGCCGCCGATATCAACGACCATGCTGCCGGTTGCCTCTGCTACCGGCAGTCCTGCGCCGATTGCCGCAGCCATCGGTTCTTCAATAATAGCAACATTGCGCGCGCCGGCTTTCAGGGAAGCCTCTTTTACCGCGCGGCGCTCTACTGCTGTAACACCAGATGGGATACAGATGACCACCCTTGGACGAGCGAAGATGGAGTTGTTGCAAGCCTTTTTAATAAAGATCTGCAGCATACTTGCAGTGATGTCAAAGTCCGCAATGACGCCGTCTTTGAGCGGTCTTACCGCAACGATTGAACCAGGGGTTCTGCCGATAACGTCCTTTGCTTCCTGACCAACATATTTTACGGTATAATTTCTGGTATCCACCGCAACGACCGAAGGCTCGCGCATGATAATGCCCTTTCCCTTCATAAACACCAGCGTATTCGCCGTGCCGAGGTCGATTCCAATATCTTTTCCAAACATAACATTTCCTCCTGCCAAAAATTCAAACTGCGGCCATCTGTTCCACAATTACAAAACGAACTCTCCCCAAAGCCGCCTTCATCTGTCCGGTTCTAAATCACGTCTATCTTGAACGACAAGGCGGCATTTTCTGCCGCTTTGTCACAAAGCAGTTCAACTGCATTATCTTACCTATTATAACCCGAATTTTCCGCAATCTCAACAAGATTTTTTGAATTTTTTTGTCTATTCGCAAAATTACGGTTTATATACCAATCCGCCCTTTGCTTTCCCCAATTCTCTGTCTAATTTCCCCAAACCGGCTTGAAGCCGGAGACTTTACCGCGCTTTGGTTTTGTGAAAAAAACGGTTCTTATCACGCGGCAATCGCTCGTGTTTGCACACTCGCTCGTTTGAGCAAAACAATTTTTTGCGGGGTTTTCCCCCGAGTTTCGGGCTTACGCAGCCCGAACCCGCGGTTCCTTTTGTTTAACGACAAAAGGAACCAAAAACGTTTACAAAAGGAGGTTTCCTCTTGTATATCTCCTCTTGAAGGGGGACACCCCTTATAGAAGTTCATTGTTCACAATGAACTTCTATGAGTTTGGCAAAGCCAAACTCAGTCCCCCGCCACGAAACTCTCAATATTGTTCCCCGAACTGGGATTTTCTGGGGGGAGAGTCGAGAGAGGGGAACTCCCCTCTCTCTGCCGGAGGTTTCGGAACCAGAAGGTTCCGAACGAATCTTTGGTGACTTTCTTTTCGTAAGAAAGTCACCGCGGTGT
>CAMNVW010000093.1 GCA_946563605.1 uncultured Clostridia bacterium
TGGCGCAGGAGTAAGCGCCGCATGAGCAGGCCGGGAGCCGTGAGGCTCCCGGCTTTTGCTGTTTGTGGTAATGTAGCGGGTGGGTGTGTTAGAGTACCAGCGAGGGTGTGCAATTCACCGAATATCTTATAAATCAAGTCGGAGTTGGTTCACTTTACATGAGAACATCTTCCGTTCCGTGATCTTATCTTCTGACCCGACTTCTCCAATCAAAAGCGGAGAATCTGGATTGTGCTTACCGCTATTGGTGCAAACCATCTTTTCACTATAATTTGCGTAGCAATACCGACACCCGTTGCAGCAAGTATTGTAGGCTCCGATATCCAGGCTTTCAATGCAGCCGCACTCTAACCGCTGATTTTTGTCCTTCTTTACATTCAAGGGACACTGTATCAGCTGCCCCAGCAACCGGTCATCAATACATCTTGCGTGTTCAATCCCATATTGCTGTAATTCAATTCCTTCTGCACAGGTATCCACCCGCAAACCATAACTATGGGCAATTTCGGCAATGCTTTTTGCTAGTTGTTCTTGCTGTTCCATAGAAAATCCGGTGAGGGCTAAAGCGGCTATATTTTTTTCTGTATTGTGGTAGAAGTCGAGGAAACTAATCGTGCATTTTTTTGTATACGGAGAAAGCCGTTTTGCCAATTCTTCAAAGTAATGAATATGATAGTCCATTGTATAAGTTTCGCTGAGAAATATCGGATCATATCGCCATATCACACGGTCAGGCCCAATCAAATCAGATAGCCGTTGAAAAGCCGGGACAATGACTTTGCTTTTGCTGGGAATATTTCTTTCCACATCTATACCGTAGCTATTGAGTGTAAACTGAAAGTAGTACATATAGTCTTTCAGTGCATCCAGTTTATCCATCATAGGAATAGGATTTTTTGTCCAAAAGACAATCCCATCCACCACATCCGGTAAAAGGCTGATTTGACTAATTTGATGAGCGTTCATTGGATTGCGGACGTATACATATCCGGCCTTGATGCGATTTAGAAGCCAGTTTGAATAATATGTTGGAATGTCTGTCCGTCTGCTTGCACTAATAATCATATTTACTGCACCTCTACAATCAATTGTGCGCTGGTACAACTGATTGCACAATTAAACTTATCTTTGATTTCACCAGGGATTATAAATTTGTTTTGATCTGAAAAATATTCTGATGACCCATCATTATAATCAGAATTTCTGTACTTGAAGTGAGATTTGTTGTATGAGAAACAATAACCTGCGCTTTTAAGTTTGTTCAAAAGGATATCAAAAAGGGGGCGAACGCTATAATGGTCAATGTCATTGATGATAAATAAGAACGGCGAGTCGCTCAATCGATTAGATAATACGACCCCAATTAGTTGACTAAATAGTACATCTGTCAAATAAACCCTGTTGTTAGGTGGAAAATGAGAAAGCAGATATTCCAAGACGATTACATTGTAATGGCGTACAGCCGGTTTTCCGCTGCCCAACACGTCAAATATGTCTCTGTTAATAAATTCAGCATTTATATTTTGCGTTGACGATGCGTACTGAGATATCGCCCTATGTATAGGAGTCCAGTATCGGTTTATATCATATCCTTTGTAGAATATTTCTTTTGTGTTCCATGCCGATTCCATTTCTTCAAAAGCCATTAAATCAGGGGCGCCTCCGCAGCCAACAGACAAAATATTATAAGCAGGATAATTAGAAAGGTCAATTTGCTCCAACGCATACATTATCTCAGAACAATACTTCCAGGAATAGCGGCACACATAGTAATACATGAACTTTTGACAATCGTAATCTGTGCGTCCACCCGTTCTATGGTAGTTAACTTCCTCGGAGCAATTAAGACAACTCCCACTGCATCTTCCAGACGGATGAGTGCAATGTAAGCAGGCACCATACCTAAAAAACTGATTTGCGCAATATGCAGTTAAGGTGTCCAATAAACTCATATCTGTATCCCCCAATTTTTCGGTTCATATTAATATATTGTGGATATCCCTTTTATTCAGCCGGTCTTAAGACCTCTATAACAAGAGGACTAGAGCGCTGAAGGTGCGGACAGAGTTTTTCAATACCGCAACATGAGACATCCATGCCACGCTTTGTGGCGTGTCTCGCCTGTCGGCTCGGTCATGCGGTGGATGTTTGCCACTGGCGAACACCGCCTCTCCTCTTTTTCAAGGGGGGCTTGGAGATACTTTGCAAGTTTAGCTGATTTAACGGGATAGCCAAATTAAGTATATCAAGAATGTCTTCTTTTGTCCAGTCTTTATAACAAAAACTCCACCAACTCAAAGCGAGTTTGTGGGGCATCAGTATCCTTGCCTTTACTGTGTCGATTTTTTGAATATTCTGTGAACAGTATTAAAAAGTCCTTGACAACTCGTTTCAGGGAAGACAACAAGTTCTTTTCCAGCAAGAAAAAGAAGCTGACCAAGAGGATTGCAAAGGAGCTGCTGGACAAGGGCTGGTGCCGAGTGACCGGACTTTACACGCCGAAGAAGCCTCAGCTCTACGATGAGGTGATCCGGCTGGATGACAGCGGCGGCAAGTATGTCAGCTTCAAGATGGAGTTCGACCGATGACCCGCCCAAAGTATGTTGCTTCATGCAGCGGAGGTAAGGACAGCGTAGCGACGCTCCTGCTGGCTGCACAGCACAATGAGCCGCTGGACGAGGCAGTTTTCAGCGAAGTCATGTTTGATCAGGACACAAGCGGTGAAGTCCCGGAACACCGGGACTTCATTTATGACCGGCTCAAGCCCTTCTGTGAAAAGGAGCTGGGCATCAAGTTCACCATTCTCCATGCAGACAAGACCTACGATGATGTGTTCCATCATGTCATCACCCGCGGACCGCACAAGGGCGAGGTTCGCGGCTTTGCATGGGCTGGTATGTGTGCAGTCAATCGGGACTGCAAAATCCCGCCAGTCCGCAAGTACAATGCCGCACTCTCGCCGGACACTGTGAGCTATGTCGGCATCGCGGAGGATGAGCCAAAACGCCTTGCTCGTCTGGATGGAATAACGAAGGTCAGTCTGCTTGCCAAATACGGTATGACCGAGGCGGACGCCTACAAGCTCTGTCAGGAACACGGGCTGCTTTCCCCGATCTACGCTCACTGCCGGAGAAACGGCTGCTGGTTCTGTCCCAACGCCAGTGACTCGGAGCTGCTGCACATGGTCACAAAGCACCCGGATATGTTTGACCGGCTGATTGAATGGGAGAACGAGGATAACATCTTCCATCGTCGGATGACGCGCAGAGAAACCCCGTCCGAGGTAAAGGCTCGTTTACTGAGCAAATCCCAGACGGGGTTTTCTTCGCCCAAAAGCAAATAAGAAATGGAGGTTTGAGATGGCTGAAAACAAAAATGCACAGCAAGTCCGCGAAATCACGGACAAACTGGAACAGGGCATCAAGGAGCTTTTTGAATCCGAGCGGTTCAAGGAATATCTCCGCACGATGTCCAAGTTCTACAACTATTCCTTTAACAACACGCTGCTCATTGCGATGCAGAAGCCGGAGGCAACCTATGTTGCCGGTTATACCTCGTGGCAGCGCAACTTTGACCGTCAGGTCATGAAGGGCGAAAAGGGCATCAAGATTCTTGCACCCGCGCCGTACAAGGCGCAGGAAGAGCGTGAGAAGATTGATCCTTTGACGCAGAAGCCGGTGATCGGCGCAGAGGGGAAGGCTGTCACGGAAACGGTTGAGGTCCTGCGTCCTGCCTTCAAGGTGGTAAGTGTCTTTGATGTTTCCCAGACGGACGGCAAGGAGCTTCCGGACATTATCGTCGATGAGCTGAAAGGCACCGTCGAAAACTACGAGGCGTTCTTCGACGCGCTCAGGCAGGAATCTCCCGTCCCTATTTCCTTTGAGGACATTCCGGGCGGTGCAAAGGGATTCTTCTCGCCGGTTGAAAGCCGCATTGCCATTCAGGAGGGCATGAGCGAAATCCAGACGGTCAAAACCGCCATTCACGAGATCGCCCACGCAAAGCTCCACGCCGTTAAGCCGGATGAGAAAGCCGCGCCAGAAGATAAGAAGGATCGGCACACCAAGGAGGTTGAAGCGGAAAGCGTTGCCTACACCGTCTGCCAGCGTTACGGCATTGAAACCTCGGACTATTCCTTCGGCTACATCGCCGGTTGGTCATCCGGTAAGGAAACCAAGGAACTGAAAAACTCTCTGGACACCATCCGCAAGACGGCGGCTGAGATGATTGAGGGCATTGACGCCAAGCTCAAGGTGCTGCTGGCAGAGAAAGCACAGTCCGCAGAGAAGGAAGCCGAAGCTCCCGTAAAGGAAGCTGTTCCGGAGGAAAAGCCGGAAGTCCCCATTTACCGCGAGACGGCGAATTATGCCTATGAAGCCGGTGAGCTGGAGTCATATCGTGCTTCTCTCGCCGCAAACGTGGAATGCCGCAAAGCGATTGAAGCGGCGATCAGCTCCAACTACGGAGATAACAGGCTGGATGCGGATGCTGCCGTGAAGAGCGTCCTTGAGCAGTTCTCTCCGGAGCGTGTCCGATATGTCCTTGCAAACACCGTTCAGCAGAAAGACTTTGACGGGCGTATTCCGCAGCCCCTCAAGGAATGGGCAAAGAGCATTGATGTCTGCCCGGAGAATGCCTCCCGCTTCCTTGTGGATAAACCCAATCCTGGACTGACAGCACTTTTCGTGGATGCGTTCCGCCAGCAGACTGAACCCCAGAAAGAAGCTACTTCCGAGAAGGCAGAGAAAAGAGACCCGGAGGTCGTTGCATGGGAAAACGATGAGATTACCTCTATTGAGGTAAAAACCGTGGAGGTCAAATCTCCCGTTGCCCCCATGTCGGAGGAAACAGCGCAAGCACCGAAAGCGCACCGCCTGACTGCTGAAGAGAAGGAAATCAAAGCCGCGGTCATGGACACGCTCAAGGGGCAGATTGCCTATAACAACGACGGAATGCGGGCTTCCTACCGCGCCTCCAACCATTCCTTCAATCTGCTGGCGCGAAGCAGCGTCAAAATCGAGGGCAACACGGTTACGCAGAACGGAGAGCCGCTGTTCAAAATCCATCGCCGTCATGCGACGCGGAAAACGCAGGGCTGCTATCGTGAGCTGATGCCGACGCTAGAATACGTCAAGCAGGAGCAGAAGCAGGAAAAGCCCTCCATCCGTGATCAGCTCAAAGCTGCCGCAAAAACACAGCCGGAGAAGAAATCCCCGGTCAAATCCAAAACACACGACATGGAGTTGTGAGAAAGGAGACGCATGAAGAAATACACAGACGTTGACATCATCGCGGAGCTTCAGAAGCTCGTGGACAGTCATGTAGACAACTACAAGGAAGACTTCGACATCGACAAGCGCATCATCCGCCGCGCTGCCGAAAGCCAGAACCCCGAAGACAAGCCGCTGATGTGGTTCTGCCGTCCGCATGGAACGCACTGCCTCAATGAAAATCAGGTCTTTATTCAAGGGACGCGGGATCACAACACCTTCCGTTTCTATGCGGAACAGACCTACGACGAGTGCATTGCCCGCGTCATTGTCCCGAAAACCGTCAAGCGCGGCAAGGTGTTCGGGGACGTCTTTGAGATCAACTACCGGGAACAGGCGGCAAATGTGGCGCAGAACTCGGTTGCGCCGGATCATGACCGGCTGACCTTTGCAGACGGTTTTGTGCTGGATGCACCCTGCCGCAGCAGCTTCGACGCAGCAATGACTCTGGTCGGTGAGCATGGCGGCGTCAAGACCCACCAGACGCTCCCGAAGGACGCGGATGCTCTGGCGGAAGTACTGTCCAAGCAGAAAAGCCGCCGTGACAGACTGCCGGATGCAGAAAGGACAGAGGTGCTTTCGCCTCTGCCCATCTCTGAACTCCGCAAGTACGAAGCGGTCAAAAAGGCGCATCCGGACGCGCTGGTCTGCTTTGCCCAGAACGGCTATTTTGAGCTGTACTGTGCCCTTCCCGGATTAACGGACACGAAATCACAAGAAAAAGTTGAATGA
>CAMNVW010000094.1 GCA_946563605.1 uncultured Clostridia bacterium
GAAGAGAAATCGGCTTTTTGACGGTTCATTCGATGCTGCACCTGTTGGGATATGACCATGAGGGAGATAAAATAGAAGCATTGAGAATGAGAGAAAAGGAAGAAACCGTCCTGACAAAGCTGGGACTCCAAAGGGACATGAGCTTTGTGGGCGAAGAAGATGTCAAAGATTAACAGCTTCTTTTCTTCATTTCGAGCGGCAGGAAAGGGAATTGCCGGAGCGGTTCTCAGCGAAAGGAATCTGCGCTTTCATCTGGGAATGATGCTGTTTGTGCTTTATTTTAAAAAATATTTCTCTTTCAACGCAATAGAGAACGCAGTACTGTTTTTGACCATCGGGATGGTGATTGCAACGGAGCTTGTCAATACCGCAATCGAAAGAGCGGTGGATTTGTGTTGTCCGCAGCAGCATCCGCTGGCAGCACAGGCAAAAGATACTGCCGCGGGAGCAGTGCTGGTGACAGCAATCGCTGCGGTTTTGGTTGGGGCAAACCTTTTTTGGAAACCACAGGTGCTGAAAGAAATTTTGAGGGGGCTTGTCAGCAATCCGCTGAGAGCTTTGATTTTGTTGCTCGCACTTGTTTTATGGGGATGGTTTGTTTTCTGCTTTGAAGAAACCGCCGTCCATAACCGCAAAAAAGAATAAGAGTTTTAAAAATTTGATTTCAACATAGACGAAAGGCAGGACATACATGACAAAGTCGGCATTTGTTGCCATTGTAGGAAAACCGAATGTAGGAAAATCCTCTTTGCTGAATCTTTTGGTAGGGGAGAAAATTGCGATTATTTCGGATAAACCGCAGACTACACGCACCAGAATCACCGGAGTATTGACCGAAGGAGAAGTGCAGCTGGTCTTTATTGACACGCCAGGGCTGCATAGCCGAAAAATAAGCTGGGAGATTACATGGTCAAACAGGTGACCGATTCTGTCGGCGATGTTGACTGCGCAGTTTTTGTAACCGACCCGCTGGGAGAGATCACCGAAGCGGAAACACAGCTGCTTGAAAATATCCGTCAGCTCCATCTGCCGGCGATTCTGGTCATCAACAAGATCGACACCCTCAGCAATAAAGAGGATATGGTCAAAAAGATGGTTGCTTTTTCTCAGCTGTATCCGTTTGAGCAGGTCGTTCCGATCAGCGTCAAAGAGCAGGACGGTACCGCACTGCTGCTTTCGCTGATTCAGGAACAGGCGCAGGAGGGTCCACACTTTTTCCCAAGCGATGCGCTGACCGATCAGCCAGAAAAGGTGATTGCAGCAGAGATCATCCGCGAAAAGGTGCTGCGCAATATGCGCGATGAGATTCCGCATGGAACCGCGGTCGTGATTGAACGGATGAGGGAACGTACAAACAAGAATATCATCGATATCGACGCGACGATCCTCTGCGAAAAATCCAGCCATAAGGGAATGATTATCGGCAAACAGGGCAGTATGCTCAAAAAGATTGCCAGTGAGTCCAGAACAGAAATCGAAAGCTTTCTGGATGCAAAGGTCAATTTGCAGTGCTGGGTCAAGATCCGCGAGGACTGGAGAAACAGCGAATTTTCCATCCGCGATCTGGGTTTCAATTAAGTGAATTTTTGTCAGCAGTCATAAACAGGGATTTTTTTGGGAACAATCCTTCTATCAAGTTTTTATGGAGGGATTGACTTGCAGGACGGCAAACAGAATAAAAAGGATGAATTACTGCTGACGGCGTGGAATCAATTTGCACAGACGGGGAAGATCTGTGACTATTTAAACTACTGTGCGCAGGATAAACAGCTGCAAAGTGATGGGGAAGGAACAGAGACGTATGCAGGTGACAGCGAATGGGTTGGTAATCAGGGAGAAAATCCTCAGCAATGATAACCGGCTTCTGACCATTCTTACCGATGAGTGTGGCTTGGTAAGAGCCTTTGTGAAATCGGTGAAAAAGCTTGGCGGATCGCTTGCTGCTGCAACGGATCTGTTTACCTATTCTTCTTTTGTGCTGTTTTCCAATAAAGAACAGTACAGTGTCAACAGCGCAGAGTCAATTCAGATATTTTATCATCTTCGTGATGACCTTGAAAAAACGGCGCTTGCTTCCTATATGGGACAGCTGGCGGAGGAACTGGCGCCGCAGGGAGAGCAGGCGGAGGAATATCTCCGGCTGTTTTTAAACAGTCTATATCTTTTGGAACAAAACAAACGTACGGTCGATTTTATCAAGCCGCTTTTTGAACTGCGGATGCTGACGCTGGCAGGCTATATGCCGGATCTGGTCGGCTGCCAGAACTGCGGGGAATATTATGATGCCGATGGATTTTATTTTTTCCCGACAGCAGGCAGAATCCTTTGTTCTGACTGCGCAGGGGAAATTCCGCCGCAGGGCAGTATTCCGCTGACTAAGGCGCAGCTTGCGGCGATGCGGCATATCATTTATTCTGAATCGAATCGGGTGTTCCAATTTAAAATGTCCGCAGAAGGACTGCAAAATTTAGGCAGGATAACTGAATTTTACCTGCTTAATCAACTGGGGAAGACGCTGTCCACCCTCGACTTTTATCACAGCCTGCGTGAAATGACACTCTCCCTGCAACCACAGTTGCAGTCGCAGCAACCGTTGCAGGAGCAACCGCAGCCGCAACAGTAGTTGCGGACGCAGGCTGACAGACATAACAACTTTTAAGGATGTGAAGAAATGTATCAGGCACAACGGTATTTTCGTGCATTAGAACTTGACAAAGTGCTTGCCAAATTGGCGGAACAAGCCAACTGTGACGACAGTAAGAGCATGGCGCTTTCTTTGACGCCGTTGGAGGATTATGAACAGGTCAAGGCTTCGATGCAGAAAACGTCCGATGCTTATATGCTCAGCGCAAGATATACTTCGCCTGCCTTACATAAACTAAAAAACTGTGAGGCAGCGCTGTATAAAGCAGAAAAAGGCTCCGACCTTTCGCTGCGGGAACTGCTGGATGTTTCCGCAGTTCTGCACAATATCCGCTCGGTGAAGGACTGGCGCAAACGCTGCGAAGGGGAAAAAACCTCTCTTGATGTGCTGTTTGAGATGCTGACCCCAAACCGCGAGCTGGAAAACACCATCGACAACGCAATCCTTTCGGAGGAGGAACTTGCAGATACCGCCAGCCGTGAACTGGGGGAGCTGCGTCGAAAAATCAATCAGGCAAAACTTCGTGTCAGAGAACGTCTTGACCAAATCGTCAAATCTCCGACACAGAGCAAATATTTGCAGGAAAACTTAATCACGATGCGTGACGGACGATTTGTTGTTCCGGTAAAGAGCGAATACCGCTCCGAAATCAAGGGACTTGTGCATGACACTTCCGCGAGTGGTGCGACACTGTTTATCGAACCAATGGCGGTTGTAGAAGCAAACAATGAAATTCGCGTGCTTCAGGCAAAGGAAAAGCGCGAAATCGAACGCATCATTTCCGAATTGTCGGTGATGGTTGGCTCCTTTGCGCATCCGATCATTCAAAGCTATCGCTCGCTGGTGGAAATCGACCTCTATTTTGCGAAGGCATCCCTTGCGTATAAGATGAAGGCAACCGTTCCAAACATTGTGGACAACGGTGAGATCGACCTCAAACGCGCGAGACATCCGCTGATCGATCCGCTAAAGGTTGTTCCAACCGATGTGAACCTCGGAAAGGATTTTAACACGCTGGTCATCACCGGCCCGAACACCGGTGGTAAAACCGTTACTTTGAAAACAATCGGTCTGCTGACACTGATGGCAATGTGCGGCTTGATGCTGCCAACTGCCGAAAACAGCACCATTTCGGTTTACAAGAAGGTCTTGGTGGATATTGGCGACGAGCAGAGTATCGAACAGAGCCTTTCGACCTTTTCGGCGCATATGACCAATATCGTTTCCATTATTGAGGAAGCGGATACTGAAAGCCTTGTTCTGATCGATGAGTTAGGTGCCGGCACAGACCCTGTTGAAGGTGCGGCGCTGGCAATGTCCATCATGGAGCATCTGGCGATGTACGGTGCCAAAATTGCGGCAACCACCCACTATGCGGAAATCAAGGAATATGCGCTGCAAACGCCAAGCGTCTGCAACGCAAGCTGCGAGTTTGACGTCGAAACGCTTCAACCAACCTATCGTCTGCTGATTGGCGTCCCTGGAAAATCCAATGCGTTTGCAATCAGCAAGCGTCTGGGCGTGCCGGAGGAAATCATCGAAGCCGCAAAGGAGAATATCTCCGCAGAAAATACACGGTTCGAGGATGTTTTGGCACAGCTGGACGAAACAAGACAGGCGCTGGAAAAGGAAAAAGCGGAGGTAGACAATCTGAAGCTGGAACAGGTGGAATCCAAACGAAACCTCGAACAGTACAAGCAGAAAACCTATAAGCTGATGGAACGTGAACTGCTGAACGCGCAGGAAAAGGCAAACCGCATTGTTTCTCAGGCGAAAGCAGAATCCGCAAAACTGCTGGAAGAACTGGACGATATGCGCAAGCAAAAGGAAAGTGAAGAGTTTTCCAAACTGGTGCAGGGCGCAAAATCGGTCTATAAATCCAATATCAATCATTTGGAGGATATTGCAAATCCGGTCATCGGCAAGATGAAAGAAGAGTATGTTCCGCCGCGTCCGTTCAAAAAAGGCGATATGGTACTGGTGGTGCAGCTCAACGAAGAGGGTGTGCTGCTTTCTGATCCTGACGCTTCCGGCAATGTGCAGGTGCAGGCAGGAATTATCAAGACCAAGGTTCCGGTAACAGACCTGCGTTTGCTGGATAAAAAGCGCAGACGTCAGCTGGACAGAATGGAACGAAAAGCAAACGGCAGCGTTACCAAAACGCTCAAAGATAAATCCCAGCGCAGTGCAAGCAGTGAGATTGATTTGCGCGGTCAGACCATCGAGGAAGGAATCATGATGGTCGACCAGTATATCGACAGCTGTCTTTTGATGGGAATTAAAACGGTGACGATCATCCACGGAAAGGGAACAGGTGCGCTGCGCAGTGCGATACAGCAGCATCTGAAAAACAACAAAGCGGTTCGGACGTTTCGCCTCGGTGTTTACGGTGAAGGCGAGGACGGTGTTACCATCGCGGAATTAAAGTAATACGTTTGGAGGAGCAAAGTCGAACAAAGCTCCTCCAAAAATAAAAGAATGTGTCTGACCCAAGGATACAAACGGACAAGCAGGCTCATTCAAAGGTGGAAAGTTTTTGAAGGAAGTGTCAGGAAATTGGGGATACTGAAATATGCTTCCTGTGAACATTTAAGCAGGGGGATCGAGATTTTAGGTCCGGTGCCGTCTACGAAGGAATTATATCAAAATGCCTTGCATATCGCGTGGCCTTCGGCGGCGGAATCGGTTTTGGTCAGTTTGGTGTCATCCATTGATACCATGATGGTCGGTGGACTGGGTGCGGCAGCGATTGCGGCAGTAGGACTGACAAATCAGCCCAAGTTCATTTTGCTGGCGCTGATTATGTCGCTGAATGTCGGTGTTACCACCATTGCCGCGCGCAGAAAGGGTCAGGGAAACAGGGAAGGCGCACAGAAATGTCTGCGCGTTGCGCTGATGATTTCATTTTCGCTGTCGCTGATTTTGTCGGTGATAGGTTTTACCTTTGCGGAGTCAATTATGAAGTTTTCGGGTGCACAGCCGGATGTTTTGCAGGATGCCACCGATTATTTTAGGATTATTATGATTGGCTTTATGCCGATGTGTATTGGACTTACCATCAATGCGGCACAGCGAGGCGTCGGAAACACGCGCATTTCGATGACGACTAATATTACTTCCAACATCATCAATTTGATTTTTAACTATCTCTTGATTCACGGAAACCTTGGCTTTCCGCGTTTGGAGGTAAAAGGTGCGGCGTTTGCAACCATTTTGGGCAGTACGACTGCCTGTCTCATGTCGATTCGTTCTGTCCTGAAGAAGGACACTTACTTAAATCTGTCGATTCGGGATCATTGGCGGCTGGATCGGGAAACAATGGGCAGCATCTGGAAGATCAGTTCCAGTGCGGTG
>CAMNVW010000095.1 GCA_946563605.1 uncultured Clostridia bacterium
AGGAGTACTATCCTGATATTACCCTGAAAGAGGTTAAGGCGGCTTCCGATCACGCTTACGCACGCCATTATGCACATCAAAACGAAATCAGGGAAGCAGGACGCAAGGCGTTGGAATTTGCAAGAGAGAATGGGCTGAAAACCATCATCCTTTGCGGCAGACCGTACCATGTTGACCCTGAGATCAACCACGGTATCAATCAGCTGATCACCTCTCTGGGACTGGTGGTTGTGACAGAGGACTGCGTTTCTGATTTGGTGGAGCCGGTGAGACCCGACGTCCTCAATCAGTGGACCTATCATTCAAGACTGTATAACGCCGCAAAATATGTCACCGAACACGATGACTGCGAGCTGGTTCAGCTGGTTTCCTTCGGCTGCGGAATCGACGCGATTACAACAGATGAAGTTTCTGCCATTTTAACGCGCGGCGGTAAACTCTACACCCAGCTCAAAATTGATGAGATCAACAACCTCGGCGCAGTCAAGATTCGTCTGCGTTCGCTGGTTGGTGCTGTCAAGGAACGCGACGCGGGCAAAAAATAAAGGAAAGATCAATAAACAGGGATGAACCTGAAAGGGAGGGTATGATTTCAGAAATGGAAGAAATCAAAAAAGTGCCTTTCACCAAGGAAATGAAGCATACACATACAATCCTGATTCCAACCATGCTGCCGATTCATTTTCAGATTTTGGGCAACGTATTGGAAAATTACGGATATAAAATTAAGGTGTTGGACAACTTTGGACAAGGCGTCATTGATCAGGGACTGAAAAATGTCCACAATGACACCTGCTATCCGGCGCAGCTGGTTATCGGACAGATGATGGATGCGCTCGAGCATTGTGATCTGCCGCTAGACAAGGTCGCGCTGCTGATTACACAGACAGGCGGTGGCTGCCGTGCGTCCAACTATATTTATCTGCTGCGCAAGGCATTGAACAAGAGCGGCTACGGCGATATTCCGGTCATTTCTGCAAGCTTTATGAAAAGCGAACAGTCCGGCGGCTTCTCTCTGCCGGTTACCATGCTTTTGCAAGCGGTCTACGGCGTGCTGTGCGGCGATTTGATTATGACCTTGTACAACCAGTGTATCCCATATGAAAAAAATGCAGGAGAAAGCCAAAAAGCAGTGGATGACAGCGTAAAAATGGCGGAAAAGCTGTTCTGCAAAAAGCTGCTGCGCTGGAAAGAAGTTTCGGCGCTGATGGAGAAGATCATTCTGCGTTTCAATCGGGTGGAGCGCAGAAAAGAAGAAAAAATCAAGGTTGGCGTAGTAGGGGAGATCTATGTGAAATACTCTCCGCTGGGCAACAACAACCTCGAAGAGTTCCTCTTGTCCGAGGGCTGCGAGGTCGTTTGTCCCGGTTTGTTCGATTTTCTGCTGTACTGTACCCACAATGCGGAGTTTGATTATGAGCTGTACGGAATCAACAAGGTAAAAGCGGCAGTGATGCACAAAGTCAACCGCTTTTTGCGCGGCAGAAAGAGCGATATGATCCGACTGATTGAGAAAAACAGCGATTTTCAACCACCGTGCCACTTTGAGAGCACCATTGAATCGACAAAGGGTTATATCGGAAAAGGTGTTAAGATGGGTGAAGGCTGGCTGCTGACCGCAGAAATGGTGGAGCTGATCCAGCACTATAAGGTTAACAATATCGTCTGCACCCAGCCGTTTGGCTGTCTGCCGAATCATATCTGTGGAAAAGGTGTCATGAGGGTCATCAAGGAAAAGAATCCGCAGGCGAACATCGTTGCGGTCGATTACGACTCCAGCGCATCTAAGGTCAACCAGCAAAACCGCATCAAGTTGATGCTTGCAAACGCAAGACTGATGGATTCCCAGCAAGGTATGGCTTCACAGGAATCCTCGCAGGAAAAAGCAAAACAGCCGGCTGCGGCATTGTGATTTTTTGAGTGTGCGCAATGCACTGCAAAAAAATTTAAGGGAGATGATGTCTTGGCAGTTGGTGTGGAATATTTTTTGAGCTTTCTGGCATACAGCTTTTTGGGCTGGGTCTGTGAATCTACCTACTGCTCGATTGGGCAAAAAAAGCTGATCAACCGAGGATTTCTGACCGGACCGCTGTGTCCTGTTTATGGATTTGGCGCGATGGCGGTTTTGACCTGTCTGCGCGGTGTGGGAAACAATGTGGCAGTGCTGTTTTTAAGCGGGATGCTGTTGACCAGTGTGATCGAGTATATCACCGCGTTTTTGCTTGAAAAGCTGTTCTGTGCAAAATGGTGGGATTATTCGACCTATCCGTTCAACATTCACGGCAGGGTGTGCCTGAGAAATTCGCTGATGTTCGGTGTGCTTTCGGTCATTGTGGTAAAATTTGTGGACCCTGTGATTGCCGGACTGCTTGCCATGCTGCCGTTCTGGCTCAGCGTCGTATTCTGTGCAGTCTTTGCGGCGATGCTGATTGCCGACCTTGCCACCACCGTACATACCATTCTGCAACTCAATGGCACGCTCAAACAGATTCAGCAGATGGTGGAACAGACAAAACTCAGTACGGCAGATTATCTCAAGCAAAATCGCTTGGAATTGCAGCAGAAAGTTGAACAGGGTTTTCTGAATCTGGAGCTTGGCGGCATGGAACTGCGGGACTTTTTGGAAGAAAAAGCGAGCGAGCGTACCGAGCGCAGAGCCGAAAGACGGCAGGAGATGCTTGCAAAGCTCACGCCGGAACAGCGGGAAGCAATCCACCGCATCGAACGGAATATCAAAGAGGTGTCCGGCAAAAACAATATGCTGCGCCGCCGTTTGCTCGATGCGTTCCCGAATATGCACTCTACCAATTATGAATTTGCGCTGGAACGTATCCGTGAGGAAATCGTTGCAAAACGAAAAGAAAAACGGGAAGAAAGACGCGCCAGAAAACAGGAGAAAAAACAGAAATAGATCCGAAAAAACCACGCTGTACGGCGTGGTTTTTTGTTTGGGCATTTGTACCGGCAAAGATGCATAAACAAAGAGTGAAGTTGTTTTGATTTGTTTGTACTAGATTTTATTTTCTGGGCTGGCAGCAGCAAACGAGATATCTTCTAAAAATTCTTAATCTGCTTTCAGTGTTCTAAAAATCTGGAAAAGATGAGAAAACAAGGTTGTTTTTTAGACAGGAATATATTATAATGATGCTACATCTGACACTTTTAAGCGGCAAATGGTCAGGATTTAGGAATCGTACGATTATTTTGTGAAAAAGTTTGACGGCAGGTGCAAGAATTTTGCATTTGCAGGACACTAATTTTATGATGGGTGGTGCAGAGGTGAAAATAGATACAGCTTTGGTTCTGGATGCCCAGAAGGGAGGTCAGGAGGGCTTTACCCGTCTTTATCAGGCGGTGGCGCCTTCTTTGTACCGAACAGCATTGTACACCCTGGGGAACAGCCATGATGCGGAGGACGTTGTTTCGGAAACGTTTATCGAAGCGTATCGAGGTTTGGGCGGTTTGCGTGACCCACAGGCATTTGTGCCGTGGATCTACCGAATCTTGTCGGCAAGGTGCAACCGGAAAATAAGAGAATATGTGCGAGCGCGCAACGAATTGGATATTGATGAGCTGTTACAAACCCCGTCAGATCAAAGTGAGCTTGTGCAAGAGGTTTTGCAGCGCACCGATTTGATAAAAGCGCTGCAAAGCATCAGTGAGGAGGAACGGCAAATCGTGATTTTGTCCGTAGTGGAAGGATATACGGCAAAAGAAATTGCTGCAATCGTGGACAGTCCGCAGGGAACGGTAAGCTCGAAATTATTTAGAGCCTTCAAGAAGATGAGAAAATATTTGGAAGGAGGGAAGCAGAGTTGACAGAGAAAGAGTATGATTACTTTGAGGAACAGGATTTGCAAAAAGAAGAAGCGTTTTTCAAGCAGCAGTTTGCGTCGTTTCCCTGTCCGACGCTTCCCGAAGCATTGAGCGCAGAAAATATCTGGGAAAAGATTTGCGCGGATGGGGGAGATCATCAGATTACGGTAGAACCTGGCTCTGTGGAGCCTTTGCAGGAGCAAGAAAGACAAACAGGTGCAGAAAATGCAGACAAACGCGGCGAGCTCATAGAGTTTCCCAAAAAGGAACAGAGCAAAACGAAAAAAGTAGTATCCTTGCCGCAGAGACGCCGCCGTTTGGCGATGGCTTGCACCTTAGTAATGGTGATCGGACTTTCCGCAGCCTTTTGGAAGTTAAGCGATTCGGCGAAAAGTGCGCCTGACCTTGTTGCCAACGACAGTGTCAAAAGCGAGGAAAGTCAGGAAGAAATATTGTTTTCCGAACCCATGGACGCAGCTCCGCAGATGGCATCTGCACAAGAGGCAGACGCCCAAGAATCGGTGGAGGATACGCTTGATCAAGTAATGATGGAGCAGGAAACATCGGATGAGGATGCAGAAATCCTGATGCAGTCCGCACCCATACCGGAAAGCGAAGAACAGCCGCAGGAAGAAGCGGCAACAGAAGAAATTGCGCTTGCTAACGAGGAAGTTCAAACCGAAGGTGAACCAGAGGCGTATTCGGAAGAAATGAATGGGATGTCTGCAGAAAAGGAAATGCTGCGCAGCAGTATTCTGGAATCGCTGAATGCGGAGCAGGCTGTTCAGTCGTCTGGAAACACTGTAAAATCAAAATCCGCGACCCCTTCTTCCGAAGAGGATGCAGGGGCAGAAACAGAAATAGCTGTCGAAGAAATGGTTGAGGAATTTGCCGAAGAAGAGGTGGAAGAGGTTGATCTCAGTGCGGAACCTGCCGATGAAGAAACCGAATCGGAAAATGCACCCAAGCCAAAACGAATTGTAAACCTGCCGCAGAAAAAGAAACAGGTCTATCAGACCAAAACGCTCAGCGTAGAGTATGAGCCTGCAAGCGGTCAGGTGGTTCTTTTTAATGCAGGCGGCAAAGAGCAGTCTACGTTGCAGGTTCAGGAGAACGCACAGATTTCTGTTTCAGAGAATATGATTTCCGCCATCAGCCCGAATGTGGAAGCGGATTATGTTACACTGACGATTTACAGCATCAAGGATGCAAAAAATCCGAAGGAGATCATTTCCACGAAAAATCAGGGAGAATTGTTTGACAGCTATCAGACGGGAACAGATAGTTATACGGTAGTGACAAGCGTTTGGTTTACCGCAGAGCAGGTGGACGCAGGCGAATTTCTTCCGCTGGTGAACGATGAGGAGCTTTCGCCGGAACAGGTAAATATCATTCAGGGATATGGTGTTGCCGGCAAAGTGAATTACCTTGTAACCACAACGCTCAGTTTTGACGGCGTCAAAACACGGGCAGATTTGTATTTAAAATAATTGTAATCAAAGAAAAGTGAGGTTCATTGAACCTCACTTTTTTGCTGCAAAAATTTATAATCCAACGACGGATAACAGGTCGAGCGGTTTGAGCGGTTTGTGGGTCGCCTGAATGGAATCAGGAAAGAAACAGCCCCAAACAGCCAGCGCAAAGTCACAGCCTGCGTTTTTTGCGCAGCCCGCATCAAATTCACTGTCGCCAACCAACAGCACCTCCGAAGCGTCAAGACTGGTTTCCTGCAAAAAGTATAGCAAGGAATCCGGTGCAGGCTTCGGATGTTTTACCAGATCACAGGTGACGATGACCGAGCAAAGCTGGAGAAATGGCTCCTTCACATAATGGTGCAGGTCGTCCAGTTCATCGCTGCGTCGGGAGGTGTTGATGCCAAGCATGATACCGGCGTCCTTCATGCGGCACATCGCTTCGTAGATGCCATCGAATAAAGACGCATTTTTACACAGTTCCATGATGTTTTTGAGCCAAAGCTGCTCAAACTGCGGAACCATTTCCGGCGGCGTGCCAAGGTAAAGAATGGCGTTTTTCGCAGTCATAGCGTAGGTGACCTGAAGTTCATATTCGCTTGCTTCTCTGCCCAGCAAAGAAACGCAGGTGCGCTGAAGCGCGTCGATATTGTAGCGGGAATCGACGGCAGTGCCGTCCAAATCGAAAA
>CAMNVW010000096.1 GCA_946563605.1 uncultured Clostridia bacterium
TAAATTATTTTTACGGTGCGGCAATCTTCTTGTACTTTAAGGTAAAATGTTCTATAATGAGAATAAAATGAGGTTGAGTGGAGGGGTGCGCTTTGTCAAATGATTTTGAGCGCCGCGTGCGCAGAAAGATAGAGGAAATTTCACGCTCGCAGGAGATGGAAAACATTAAGCGGGATATCAAAAATATTGCAGAGGATGTAAAACAGGAATTTTCATCCTATCATGATAATGATTATGAAAAGCGGGATCCATATGCAAATCCTGAAAGCCAGAGCAAATATCGTGCCGGAAAAAAGGAAAGAGCCTATCGGGATTATGGGACGTCTTACCACCGTGATGCACAATCCAATCTGCCTGCACAAAAAAATTGTAAAACAGTGAGTGTGTCGGGCATTTTGATGACGGTGTTCGGCGGCGTCGGACTGGGCGTTTCCGCACTCTTTTCGATGATCACCGCATTGGGGATGGCGGTTGCAGGTGCAGTGGAGTTTGGCGCATTTGCGGCTGCAAGCGGCGTGTTCGCTGTGTTGGCGCTGGCGTCCGGCGGTGTTTTGGGAACGGGAATCAGCAAGCTCAAGCGCACTTCAAGGCTGAAAAAATATCTCAAAATTGTGGGCAGAAGCCAGTTTTGCCCGATCGATATGCTGGTGCAGGGAATTGGACGCGACAAAGCTTTCGTGTTAAAGGATTTACAGAAGATGATCCAGAAAAAAGCGCTTCCAAACGCCCACATTGACGATGAAAAGACCTGCCTGATGCTGACTGATGAGGTGTACAACCAGTATCGGTATGTGCAGCAACAGGCAAAACAGCGTCAAGAGGAACAGCAGCGCCAGCAGCAACAGCAGCAGGAACAGCAGCGCCGTCAGGAAGAAGCGTTTGCGAGCAATCCAGAGCTTGCATCCACGATCCGTCAGGGACGCGAGATGATTCAGCAGATTCGTCAGGCAAACGACAGGATTGCGGGGGAGGAAATCTCTGCAAAAATGTTCCGTTTGGAAAAGGTAGCGGGTCAGATTTTTGAACAGGTGGAGGAGCACCCCGAAAAGCTGCCGGATATCCGCCGCCTTATGAATTATTATCTGCCGACCACGCTGAAATTATTGACGGCATACGAAGATTTTGAAAACCAGCCGATTCAGGGTGAAAATATCAGAACAGGAAAAGCGCAGATTGAAAAGACGCTCGACACCATCAACCTTGCGTTTGAAAATCTGCTGGACCAGCTTTTTGCGGACGATGTGCTGGATGTCAGCTCCGATATTTCTGTTCTGGAAACGATGCTGAAACAGGAAGGCTTGACAGGTTCGGAATTTAAACCAAAGGACTAGCTTTTAGGATAAAGAATAGATTGGGAGGAAACGTTTATGAGCAATACATATGAAAATAAGCCAGAGCTGAATCCTCAGCAACAGCCGTCGCCGGAGCTTCAGCCCTCGCTGACGCTGGACCCGTTTGCACAGGAAATAACACTGGAGCAGCCAAAACCGGCGCAGCCTCCGGCAGAACAGCAGGTGCAGAAACCGGTCTTTGATGAAAGTATGCTGACCGAGCAGGAGAGAAAGATGGTCGACGATTTTGCATCGCAGATCGACCTTCATAATTCCAGCGTGATTTTGCAGTACGGCGCAGGCGCACAGAAGAAAATGGCGGATTTTTCGGAGAGCACCTTGGAAAATGTTCGCACGAAAGACCTCGGCGAGATCGGAGATATGCTCTCGAGTGTTGTGAGCGAGCTCAAAAACTTTGATGAAGAAGAGGAAAAAGGCTTTTTGGGACGCTTTAAAAAGAGCGCCAACAAGCTCAACTCTATGAAAGCCAAATATGCAAAGGCAGAAAGCAACGTCAATCAAATCGTGGATACGCTGGAAAAGCATATGGTCACCCTGCTCAAGGATGTGGCGATGCTCGACCAGATGTATGAAATCAACAAGGCGTATTTCAAGGAAATTTCGATGTACATTCTGGCAGGTCAGAAAAAGCTGGCGCAGGTGCGCGAAACCGAGCTGACTGCGCTGATTGACAAAGCGAGCAAGACCAATCTGCCGGAGGATGCACAGGCTGCAAACGACATGGCGGCGCTGTGCAACCGCTTTGAAAAGAAGCTGCATGATTTGGAGCTGACCAGAATGATCTCCATTCAGATGGCGCCGCAGCTGCGTCTGGTGCAGAACAACGATACGCTGATGACCGAAAAGATTCAGTCTACGATTGTCAACACCATTCCGCTCTGGAAGAGCCAGATGGTGCTCGCCCTCGGTGTGACCCATTCTCAGCAGGCGGCACAGGCACAGCGCGAGGTGACCAACCTGACCAACGAGCTGCTGCGGAAAAACGCGCAGACGCTCAAGATGGCGACCATCGAAACCGCGAAGGAATCCGAACGCGGCATTGTGGACATAGAGACGCTGAAGGAGACCAACGAGGCGCTGATCTCCACCTTGGACGAAGTGATGCAGATTCAGCTGGATGGACGCCAGAAGCGCAGAGAGGCGGAGATCGAGCTTGGCAGGATCGAAGAAGAATTAAAGCAAAAGCTTTTGCAGATCAGAGGATAAAAGAACAAATAAAAAACCGCTGTCAGAATTGACAGCGGTTTTTTTGTGTGGTTTCCCTACACCCAAAGATTCTTTTTCGGCTTCCGCAAACCGGAAAGACTATCTGGGGGTGCGACCCCCTTATAAAAACCTTCCTAGCTTCTTGAAGCTAAAAAAGCGAGTGGGGCTTTCGCCCCACTCGTAAAGTGGTAAGGAAAGGATTTCCTTTATAAAACAGGAGTCCAAGCTTTGCTCATAACCTCATCAACATTATCAGTTGCAGTAATCAGACCCAGACGGATGTATTTTTCTACAACGTGTTTGAGGGAAGTTGTGGTGAAGTCCTGATCCAGACCGAACTGTAAAGAGTTGTTCAGCATGATGTTCATTTCCAGATCGTCGCTGTTCATGCCTTCGTCGATCATCAGCTGAGTGGATTTTTCAGGCTCTTCACGCATCCACTGGTGCGCTTTCTGAACGCACTGCAGAACCTTTTTGGAGATAACTGGGTTTTCTTTTACGAAGCTTGCGTTCATAGCGATTACGCAGCATGGTTCGTCAGCAAAGTCTGTGTCCAGCAGGGAACGGATACATTTGAGTTTGCCCTCTTTTACCATGTTGTAAGCGAAGGTATCGGACAGCAGAGCAGCGGAGATTTCGCCGTTTTCCATAGCAGCGATGCAAGCATCGGTGCTTACCTGGAGCAGTTCAACGTCGTTCTGTGGGTTGATGCCGTCTGCATCCAGCAGCAGGCAGGTGATATTGTAGTCGGAAGCGCCGATACCGTTTGGAACGGAGATAGCAGTGCCTTTCAGGTCAGCAGTGGTGTTGTAGTCGCTGTCAGCCAGAACATACAGGGATTTGCAGCCGATGTGTGCGCCGCCAACGAAGGTCAGATCAACGCCGTTGGTTGCTGGTACCAGCATGGTAGCGATGTGACCTACAGCAACGTGTGCCTGCTGGGTGCCGAGTGCTTCGGTATAGGAGTTGCCTTTGAATTCTTCTGCAGTCAGACCAGCTTCGTCATAGTAGCCCAGAACGTCAGCAACGCTTGGACCAGCGGTACATCCGGTGGAGAAGAAGTATTTGATTGGCTGACCGTAAGCAGGCTCTTTTTCCATTGCAGCCTGTTCTTCAGCGGTTGGAGCAAGGTCGCCGATGGAACCGGAACGACCTTCGATTTCGATTGGAATAAACATTTTGTCCCATTCGCCGGTGGTGGAAGCTTCAAAAGAGTCCAGATGCTTGGAATCAGCAGAAGCGGAGGAGGTGGAAGAAGCGGATGCAGAGGAGCTGTCAGCGGTGCCAGCCATTTTCTGAGTGCGGGTTTCGCCCCAGAGGGTTTTGTCGGTCATAGCAGCAGCGTTCTGAACGATCTCAACGGTGCAGCCGTCAGCAGCAACAGGGTCACCGACAGTCAGGTCTGGAACCAGCTCGTCCGGGCAAACAGGGTTCCAAGCTTTTGCCATGACATCCTCTACGGTCAGAGAGCTGTCGGAGATAAGACCCAGACGCAGGTAGTCTTCAGCGATTTCGCGCAGCGCTCTTTCGGTAAATGCGTCGGACAGACCGAAGTGCAGGGAGTTCCAGCATTCGATGTTCTTCTCGTAGGAGCCGGAAAGTTTGCCATCTTCTATCATGAAGTTTACAGCGTCTTCCGCATGGAGACGGTTGTATTGACCAGCACGTTTGATTGCCATGGTCGCATATTTAGCATGAACAGGGTTTTCTTTAATGAAGTTGTTGTTCATAGCGACAACGCAGCATGGTTCATCCTGGAAAGCAGGATCGGTGGTCAGGGAGATGACCGAACGCAGGGTGCCGTCTTTTACCATTTCGTAAGCCCAGATATCGCTGAAGATAGCAGCGTCGATCTCGCCGTTCTGCATACCAGCGATGGTAGCGGAGGTCTCAACGTTGAGCAGTTCGATATCGTTGTTTGGGTCTACTCCGTATTCGTCAACCAGACGGGCAACGATGTTATGGTCGGAGTTGCCGATACCGTCATGGATAGCGATGGTTTTGCCTTTCAGATCCTCAACGGTTTTGATTGGGCTGTCGTTGAGAACGAAGATGGTTTTGCAGCCGATATGTGCGCCGGCAACGAAGGTGTAGTCTACGTCGTTTGTGATTGGAACCAGCATGGTAGCGATATGGTCGATACCCCACATTGCCTGACCGGTACCTACCGCCAGAGAAGTGGAATCACCCTGCATGATGTTTGCGTTGATGCCGTACTCTTCATAGTAGCCCAGAACGTCAGCCATGTACTTAGCGGATACACAGTTGCCGCCGTTGTAGATGTAGGTCAGTTCGGTGCCAAAGACAGGTTCCTTCTTCATTGCTTCCCAGTCCTCTGCAGAAACGGCAGCCGGACGGTCTGCGTCGTCTGTTGTTTCAGTTTTGGTTTCTTCTGTCTTGGTTTCTTCTGTCTTGGTAGCTTCTCCAGAGGCAGGCTCTGTGGTCTGATTACCACAAGCTGCCATGGACAGCATCATTGCAGAAGCCAACAGAATACAAAGCAGTTTTTTCAGTTTCATTGCAATTCGTGTCTCCTTTTTATGGTTTTGGGATGAATAAAATTTTATTATTCCGCAAGGGAAGTGTGTTTGCCGTAGTTGAGCATCTCCAGAATACTGTTTCGATACTCAACGAACTGCGCGCTGCTTCGATTGCGGGGATAATCCAGTTGGATCGGGATGTCCGCTTTGATGCGGCCCGGGTTTGCTTCCATGACGATGACACGGGTGCCCATATAGATGGCTTCGTCTACATCATGGGTGACCATGACAGCCAGCTGGCGGCGCTCTCTCCATGCGGAAAGAATTTCGTCCTGCATATTCATGCGGGTAAATGCGTCCAGCGCGCCCAAAGGCTCGTCCAGAAGCAGAATCGGCGGTTCATTGATCAAGGAACGAACCAGCGCGACCCTCTGTGCCATACCGCCGGAAAGCTGACCAGGATAGTCGTCTTTAAAATCCTCAAGACCGATGAGCTTGAGCATCCTGTCGACCTTGTCCTGATTTTCTTTCAGCTTGTTTTTCATCTTCATGCTGAAGCCGATATTTTTTTCTACCGTCAGCCATGGGAACAGGGTAGGACGCTGGAAAACCATGCCGCGCTCTGGATTTGGACCGGTGATTTCCTGGTCGTTTACGGTCAGCTGACCGGTAGTAGGTGTAATCAGTCCGGCAATCAGGCGCAGGATGGTGGATTTGCCGCAGCCGGAAGTACCTACCAAGCTGATAAACTCGCCGCTTTGCATCTGAAGGTTAATACTGCTCAGCGCATGGGTGATCTCATCTTTTTCAACCTTAGCAAAGCTTTTGGATACGTCGTTTAATTTCAATACAACGGAATCTGCCATTTATTTTACAACTCCAATCTGCCAGCGCAATACGCGTTTTTTGATCAAATTCAGG
>CAMNVW010000097.1 GCA_946563605.1 uncultured Clostridia bacterium
GCTGCTGCTGCCAAGCGGAAAACAGAGGATTTTCCACCGGCAGGGAAGTGCGAAACTCGCGGATGCTGCGAACATATCCAACGGTAAAATAGAGAGCCAGTAAAACGGCGCCGGTTGCCCAGACTGCAAAAATCACTTCCTTCCAAGAGGGAAGGGGACGCTGTACGTCAGGGGAAGAAGTCTGTGCGATTTGTTCCAGCATTTGAACTGCCTGCTCTGTGACAAAGGTATCTTGCACAGCGGTGTCCGGTTGAGGTTCCCAAAAGACCGGCGGTTCAATGAAAGGGGTCTGATCGACAGTGATCGGTGCAGAATAATCCAGAGGTCGGTCGGGCAACAGGGAATAGATGCTGGTTGCCGAAGGAATGGAGAAGGGAATCAACAGCCGCAGCAGGACAATGCACCACAGTGCAAGGAAGGTTTTTTTGGGCAGGCGGTTGATGGATAGTGCACGAATGATAGAGATAGCGGCAATCATCAGTGCTGCCGCAAAACTCATTTGAAGTAGATTCATAGCATACACCTCACTTTCAAGTTTGATGAAAGTAATGAAAAAGAAATAGAAGTTTTACTCAATTTTTTTCAAAAAATTGCGAGGTGCCGGAGCAGGGCTCCTGCTCGCACTCCGCAGAGGGCGAAATTCTTTAAAAAATAAAATAAAAAAATAAAATGGTCAGTGGCACAATCTTTCGTTCGATGCACCTGTGCGGCAGCACAGCGGCAACGCCGCCTGAATGATTTTTATTGTTATATTTTATTTAATGGTCGAGAGGTTTCACTTCGTGAAACGGTACTGCCGTACCACAGCGATGATTTTACACAGTGCCCTGCACGATTTTTTATTTTATATTTTATTGTTGAGGTAATATGGAACTTCGTTCCATCGCACTGACGTGCGCCAGCAGGTCACGCTTTCGGTTTTGGACTACAATTGGTTTATACGGCGTGACCGTGAGTTTGGCAAAGCCAAACTCACGGAAGTTCATTGGCAACAATTGGTTTATACGGCGTGACCCTGAGTTTGGCAAAGCCAAACTCACGGAAGTTCATTGGCAACAATGAACTTCTACTGCCTCTATCGTTTTTGTATTTGTATTTTTATATTATTGGGGTGTTTCGCTCGTTGCGACGAGCGCCCAAAGGCTCTGCCTTTGGAATCCGCAAACTTTTGTGTACAAAAGTTTGACAAAAAACTTTATTTTGGGTGGACGAAAGCTTTACTTATCCAATTCGCCTACGATCTGGCGGAGCTTTTCGCTCTGTTCCTGATTCAGCTTTTTACGGCTCAGCAATGCGGAAAAAAGCTGATCCATCGAGCCATCATAAATCTTATTGATCAGTTCGTTGGTCTCCATCTCCTGCACCTGCTCCTTCGCAATCAAAGCATGGCACATAAAGTTTGGTTCCGAACGAAGGATAGCTCCTTTTTTGATGCAGCGTTTAATCAAAGTGTAGGTGGTGTTCATGTTCCAGCCGATTTCTTCCTTGAGAACGTCTGAAATATATTTCGCGGTGCAGTCGCCTTCCCGCCATAAAACGCCCATCACCTTTAACTCTGAGTCAAACAGCTTGGTTTCCAATTTGTTTTCCATAATTTTTCCTCTCTTTCTCTATTGCAATTCTCCAATCCAAAAGACTGGAGTAGTTTGTCTATCTACACACTACCACAGTCTTGTGGAAAAGTCAACACACGACTGTGGTAGTTTTGAAAATTGGAGAAAATTTGTAAAAATGATACAAAATTGCAACAGAAATCTTGACAGAAACAAAAGCGATGATATAATAGGTGTAGATATGTGTCAAGACACAAGTAAATAGAAAGATAACCGCATAGGATGCGATGAAGGCGGAATATGCAGGTGCGTTATGGGAGGATTTTTTATGACAAGCAAAACAAAGACCAATACGTTTACTTTGGCGATGACCGGTATGCTGATTGCAATCGGCATTGTTATCCCAATGTTTTCACCAATCAAAGTTATCATTGAGCCGGCGTCTTTTACACTGGCAAGCCATGTCGCAACCTTTATTGCGATGTTTATTTCTCCGCAGGTGGCGGTGGCAGTTTCTCTGGGTACAACGATCGGATTTTTCTTTGGCGGTTTCCCGATTACCGTTGTTCTGCGTGCGCTTAGCCATATTGTTTTTGTGCTGGTTGGTTCTGTTTATCTGAAAAAGCACAACTATTCGATGATCGGTTCGGTGAAAGATTCCTTGCTGTTTTCTTTCCTGATCGGAGTTCTGCACGCTGCCTGCGAAGTACTCATCGTTCTGCCGTTCTATTTCAATGGCAGTATGCCGCAGGCAAACTATGATAAAGGCTTTTTCGTTTCCATCTTTTTGCTGGTCGGCGTTGGCTCGGTAATCCATAGCATGGTTGACTTTGCCATTTCTGTATGGCTGTATAAACCGGTCAAACTGGTGATGAGCCGCAGCGGACATGAGATGCACGCGTAGATTGGAAAAATAAAAGTTTTCGCCAGCCTTTTACAAAAGGCTGCAGATACCAAAGGCAGCGCCTTTGGTAGGGTTTGGGACAACGTCCCAACAATAAAATAAAAAACAATAAACGATAGAGGCAGTAGAAGTTCATTGTTGCCAATGAACTTCCGTGAGTTTGGCTTTGCCAAACTCAGGGTCACGCCGTATAAACCAATTGTAGTCCAAAACCGAAAGCGTGACCTGCTCCGGTACGGTAGTACCGTTTCACGAAGTGAAACCTCTTTTCCCCAAAACAAATATACACAGAAAAACCCGAGTCATGAAATATGACTCGGGTTTTATTTTATGAGTGAAGCAATATGAAACTTGGTTCTATTCTCACTAGCTTTTAATTTTTTGTTTTATTGTTTAAGGAATATGGAACTTTGTTCCATCGCACTGACGTGCGGCAGCACCGAAACTACTTTGTGCCTCTATTGTTTTTTGTATTTATTATTGATTGGGTTGAGAGGTTTCACTTCGTGAAACGGTACTGCCGTACCGCAGCACCGAAACAGCTTTGTGCCTCGCACGTTTTTATTTTATATTTATTTTCAGGGTGTTTCGCTCGTTGCGACGAGCGATTTAGGGCGTTGCCCTAAAAACCTACCACCTTTTGAAAAAGGTGGACGAAAACTTTTGTTTTAGACGCCTTCCCCTGAAAAGTCAGGGGTATATTCTTCTTTTGCGGAGCTTAATTCCTGTACAAAACCATCCTCAATGCCCATGCAGTCCATCCAGTCCAGCACACGGTCATATTCCTCCTGCGTCAGGCGGCGGTTGATCTCAGGGTATTCGCAGCTTTTGTAAAATGGGGTGTACTGGCTCATCACGCTGACTAGGATTTCATCGAGCGGCAGATTTTCCGCAATCCATGTCAGAATGTCCATGCTGTCCTCAACCCCGTTTGGCATCACCATATGCCGCACGACCATGCCCTTTTTCAGGATACCGCGCTCGTCAAATTCGACTGCACCGACCTGCGAGAACATCTCCTGCACCGCTTTGGAGGCAACGGCAAAATAATCCGGCGCGTTGGAGTAACGCTTGGCGCGTTCGGGGCTGAAATACTTGATGTCCGGCAGATAGATGTCCACATAGCCCGACAGCAAACGCAGCGTTTGTACCGTTTCGTAGCCGCTGGAATTGTAGACGACAGGAATATGCAGCTTGTCCTTCACAAGCTCCAGCGCCTGTATGATCTGCAAAACGTAGTGTCCGCCGGTGACAAGATTGATGTTGTTTGCGCCCTGCTGCTGCAGCTCCAGAAAAATTTCCGCAAGACGCTGGATACTGATTTCCTTGCCAAAGTGTCCGGCGCTGATGGTGTGATTTTGACAGAAAACGCATTTGAGCGGACAGCCGGAAAAAAACACCGTACCGGAGCCGTTTTCACCGCTGATGCACGGCTCTTCCCAGTAGTGCAGTGCGGCGCGCGCCAGCTTGACAGTGTCGCCGACGCCGCAATAGCCGGTTTGTTTGCTGCGGTCGACATTGCAGCAGCGTGGACAAATAGTACAAATCATAGGGGAAATCTCCTTATGGGTCACATCAAAATTTTTGCAGGGAGCTTGAAAACACAAGCTCCCTGCAAGGGTTACATGAGGATTTTTCGTATTGTGCGGAATAAAACCGTTTTCATTTCCTGAATCGGCGCTGGTTGTTCGAGGATGATCGAGGTGTAGCTGATGGAGCCGACCATCTCCATGATGATAAACATGGTTTGATACGCCTCCTCAATCGAATAATGACTGAGGTAAGGGCTGCAAAAACACTGATGGAGCATCTGCATCAAGGTGTTGTCCTGTGCCTCCTCCATCTTTTTGAGCACCTGCGGCCAGGAAAAATTGCGCTGGATCATCTTGAGGACAGCGACGTTCTTCCGAAAATATTCGATGATATAATTCGCAACAAAAAGGATGCGGTCGATCATATCTGGGGGATTCTCTTTTTCAAGCGCCTGCTTTGCCTCGGTGAGGATCTGATTGCTGATGAATACCACAACCTCCTCCCAGATTTCGGTTTTATCCCGAAAATAAAGGTAGAAGGTTCCCTTGGCAACGTTTGCGTTTTTTACAATCTCATCAATGCTGGTCTTGGAGACACCTTTCTCTACAAACAGCTCATATGCCGCGCGAAGAAGATTGTTTTTCTTTTCCGCCTTTTGATCGAGAAGTATTTTTGAACCTTGGGATTCCTGCATAGCCATCTTCCTCCTTTGCGGATGATGGATTATGAAATGCGGTTACTGAAACAAAATGTCGTGGTTGATGGTGGTATAGAACATGGCTTTGATCTTCTGCGGGTCTTTGGTCTGCGCCATAATCCACATCAGCTTGGTGACAGTTGCTTCCAGCGTCATATCGTAGGATTCGATCAAGCCGTAACGCTCCTTGGCAACGTGTCCGACCTCGTATACCGCCATGTCGCTGCCTTCGTACATAACCTGTGTGGTCATAACAACGATTTTGCCGTCGGCAATCAGCTTGTCTACTTCCTTGAGGAAGTCGCGGTGTTCGTCGCTCGGAATGCCGCCCACGCCGTAGCTTTCGATGATGACCGCATCGTAATGCTCGCCAATCCACGGCAGCAGATTCGGGTCCATACCTGGAATCAGCTTGAGCAGGAATACCTTCGGATTCAGTTCGGAATAAAACGCCGGATAGGAGTACGGACAGTTTTCGCGGACATAGTAAACGATGCGATCGTCGCGGATGGTCGCAAGAACAGGGAAGTTGATGCTGTCGAACGCATTGAAGCTTTTGGAATGAATCTTTCTTGCGCGTGTGCCGGCAATCACCTTGCCGTTAAAGACGATGTTGACGCCGTGCGCATCGTCGGAAGCGGCAAAGCGCAGGGAATCGAGCAGATTGGTTTTGGCGTCGGTGATTTCCATCGAAATCGGTTTTTGCGCGCCGGTGATGATGATTGGCTTCGGGGAATTTTGAATCAGATAGGACAGTGCGGCGGAGGTATACGCCATGGTGTCAGTTCCATGACAGATAACAAAGCCGTCGTATTTTTCGTAGTTGTCCTTGACAGCCTGCACCATTAGTAGCCAGTGTTCCGGCTGGATGTTGGTGCTGTCGATGTTCAGAATCTGAATCGCATCAATCGTGCAGAATTTTCTTGCGGCAGGAACGTAGTCCAGCATTTCCTCGGAGGAAATCTGCGGAGACAGTCCGTTTTCAGTATGCTTGGAGGCGATGGTGCCGCCTGTTGCAATCAGCAGAATATGTTTCATGTGTTCCTCGTCCCTTCTTTTGATGAATCGTTTTAAAATAGAAGCGATATGGGAAATATAGGTTGTTGATTCCATTATACGCAATTCTTTCTATGATTTCAAGGGATAGATGGCGCTGTCGCGGTGGACCAAAAACGACCGTTTAGGCCCCCAATATTAAAAAGGTGCGGCGTACAAAAACACCCCCCAGGGGAGCGAGGCGCAACCCACCGCAAAAC
>CAMNVW010000098.1 GCA_946563605.1 uncultured Clostridia bacterium
CCGCTTAACCGACAACGCGAATTGGGTGCAGGCTCAGCCTGCTTTTGAAAAAGGCTGGCGAAAACTTTTGTTTTACGGATTTATCGTTTCTTCCTCGGGCTGCGAATGTTCAGCGATGTACTGCTCATACGCGCACAGCACAGCGTCCTCAAGCTGTTTTCTTGCCTGTGGGGTGATTGGATGGGAAATGTCGCGGAAAGCGCCGTTTTCATCCTTGCGGCTCGGCATGGCAACAAATAATCGTTCGGGTCCCTCAATCACTTTGATGTCGTGAACGGCAAGGTCGTAATCGACCGTGATGGACACAAGCGCGCGCAGACGGTTTTCGGAATAGATTTTTCGGATGCGAATATCTGTAATGTTCATATGCTTTCTCCTTTGGGTCAGGTTTTGGAAAAATTTTTAGGTCAATGTTAGTATGCGCATAAAATGCCATGTCATGCGCCGCGGTTTTTGAAATTGCGCATGACAAAAATCGTTTCGTGAATCTTCAAAATGCTTTTGCTGCACAAAAGCGTGTGAAAAAAAGAAAAACAAAAATTCGAGCAAATACTGTTTATTTTCTGCACGATAAGCAATATAATAAGAATATAGATTTTAGTAAAAAAACATTGACGCTTTAAAGGTGGTTGCTATGACACATATTCACAAAGATTTTCTTAAAGATAAAAAGCATATTCATTTTATCGGTATCGGCGGTTCGGGAATGTTTCCGCTGGTGCAGATCCTGCACGGGATGGGATACTATATCACCGGCTCAGACAATAACCCGGGCGACACCATCAATTTTGAGCGCGACAAGCTGGATATTCCGGTTACCATCGGGCAGTGCGCGGAAAATATCAAGGGCGCGGATTTGATTGTCCACACAGCGGCAATCATGGACGACAACCCGGAGCTGATGGCGGCAAGAGAAAGCGGTGTTCCGACCATCGAGCGTGCGGAGCTTTTGGGCTTGGTGACAAGCTGGTTTGACAACTGCGTCTGTATCTGCGGAACCCACGGAAAGACAACCACCTCGGCGATGCTGACACAGATGTTCATGGAATGCGGCATGGATCCGTCGGCAGTGATCGGTGGAAAACTCGAAGCAATCGGCGGCAGCGGCAGACTGGGCAAAAGCGACAACATGGTCTGTGAAGCCTGCGAATTTGAGGACCATTTTTTAAAGTGCCATCCCGATGTGGCGGTTATTCTCAATGTCGATGCGGATCACCTGGAATATTTTAAAACGCTCGAAAATATCATTGCCTCCTTCCATCAATTTGCCCAAATGACAAGCAAAACGGTTATTTACAACGGCGATGACGAGAACTCCTGTAAAGCGGTGGAAGGAGTTACCGGCAAGAAGATGATTACCTTCGGCATGAGCGAGAAAAACGATTATTACCCTAAAAATATCGTCCACAAGGACGGCAGACACTCCCGTTATGAGCTGCATTATCACGGGGAAAATTTGGGCGAGGTGCTGCTGAATATCCCGGGCGACCACAATATTTATAACAGCATGGCGGCGATTGCAGCAGCAATCGAATCCGGCTGCACGCCAAGTCAGGCAATCGCTTCTGCAAAAGTATTTCAAGGAGCAGGCAGACGATTTGAGATTATGGGAGTGAATAAGGGCGTAACGATTGCCGACGATTACGGACACCATCCGGCGGAGATCGAAGCGACGCTCAAAGCAGCAAAAGCGATGACGGAATACCGTGAGGTATGGGCGGTGCATCAGCCGTTTACCTATTCAAGAACTGCGATGCTGCTGAATGATTTTGTAAGGGTGCTGCAAATTGCCGACCATGTCGTGCTTTCGGAAATCATGGGCTCGCGCGAAAAAAACACCTATAACATCTACGCAAAAGACCTTGCCGACAAAATACCAGGCTGCGTCTGGTTCCCGACATTTGAGGAGATGTCACAGTATGTGATGAGCCATGCACAGCCTGGAGATTTGGTTATCACGATGGGCTGCGGCGATGTTTATAAGTGCGCGAAGATGATGCTGAAGGAATAAAAGTACCGTAAGGACAACGATAAAACGGATATAAAACGGATATAAAAAGCATCAGTCTATGGCATAAATCCATAAAACTTTAAGTATAAGAATAATTTTTTTGACAAAGTTGCATAATTTTTTCTTGCAAAACGGTTTTGACGATGGTATAGTTATCATGGATGAAAAAATTATCAATTTATCTATTTTAAGGGGGAAATTATTGTGCTTAAAACTGATGTCTTTACACCTTCATGCTTTACTTCCGAAGGAACGATCGAACTGCGTGGGGTTAAGGTTCCTTATCACACTGTCTGTGAAGACAATGTGTTCTATGATGATGAGGGCAAAGCCATTGCATCTATCTTCTCGTACTCTTATTTCCGTTCTGATGTAGAGGATACAAAGGACAGACCGGTTATGTTCTGCTTTAACGGTGGTCCGGGTACATCTTCTATGATGGTTCATGTCGGTTTCCTCGGCACAAAGAGAATGAAATACGGTCCCGTTGATGACGACGGTTTGCCGCTTCCTCCTTATGAGTCGTGCGATAACGCACAGTGTCTTCTCGACATCTGTGATCTGGTTATAATCGACCCTGTCGGCACCGGTTTCGGACGTCTTTTAGACGAAAGCAAGAAAGATATGTTCTACGGCATTGAGCAGGATGCTGAAGCGACCCTTACATTTATTCAGAAGTGGCTTGCAAAGTACAACCGTTGGCAGAGCCCAAAGTATATGTGCGGCGAAAGCTACGGCTGCACACGCGCTTCCACAGTCGCAGGTATCGGATCTCTTCTCGGCGCAGAACGTGCTTATTCCGTAACATTTGACGGTCTTATTCTTATCGGCAATACAGTTACAAATGGCACGCACTTTGGCGCTGCCAAGCCGGTTTATCCGGCAGTTCTCGCTTTCCCCACTCTTGCAGCTACAAACTGGTATCACAACCATCCGTCAGAGCAGAGCGTTGAGGAATTTGTAGCAGAAGCGAAGAAATTCGCCGACACGGAATATCTCCTTGCGCTCTATCAGGGTGAATCGCTCCAGGGTGAAGCCCGTGAAAAGATCATTGAAAAGGTAATGTACTACACAGGCGTATCGCGTGAATATCTTATGAAGCGTGAACTGGTAGTGGAAGATGTAGAATTCCGTGCTGAAGTCGCACGCAATCAGGGCAAGTATGTCGCTCGTATCGACGGCAGAATCACTCGCCCGCTCTACCGCTCCGGTCTTGAAGAGGCGACATGGGGCAAGCGCGACGACCCAGCGGAAGGCAAGTACAACTCTTTCTTCCAGTCGGTACTGTGCGGAGAAGTATTCCCGATGCTCAATATCAAGTGGGACAGAAATTTTGTCAACTCTCAAAGTCTCTACATGAATTGGGACAACAATATAAAGGGCAGAAATACCGCGCAGTGCCTCAGTGCCGCAATGCGCCGTACACCAGGTATGCGTACTTTCTTCGCAAACGGCTGGTACGACATCTGCACACAGATCGGGATTCTTTACTATACGCTTGATCATTCCGGACTGCCGATGGACAGAGTTTTTGTTAAGGGTTATCAATCGGGTCATATGGCTTACCTCGGCGAAGAACTTATTCAGGAACTGACAGACGATATTTACAAGTTCATCAAGGGCAACGATCCTACAAAGTAATTTTACATATTAACCATAGTCCAAAGTGGATAGAAAAGACACCTGGGTATGTATACCCAGGTGTCTTTTATGAAAAAAATATTATGATAAAAGTTTTTGGTTGAGCTTTTTTCAAAAAGCTCACAGATTCCAAAGGCAGAGCCTTTGGGCGCACTCCGCAGAGTGCGAAATATCCCAAAAATAAAAATAAAAATAGATATAAATATAATATAAATATAAATATAAATAAAAATCGTGTGGGGAACAAAGCTGTTTCGGTGCAGGCGCACGGCAGTGCGTTTTTCCGTAAGGAAAAATAAATATAAAAAATAAAAATCGTTCGAGGCACTAACTTTCATTCGATACTCCTGTGCGGGAGCACACCGCGCAAGCGGATTCAATTTATTCTGTACACTTTCTTTCTCAACGCTTTTTAACAATACAGGAAAAGTTTATACTGTCCAAAATCATCCACCGGATAATTTTGGAAGGAAAATTTGTGCTTGAAATCAGTTCTTGAAAACTTTTTTTCTTTCAAAAAGTTTTCAAACTTTCAAAAATGCGCCTGACGATAAGAGTATTTCGCTCGTTGCGACGAGCGACCAAAGGCGCTGCCTTTGGAATCTGCCGCCTTTTGAAAAAGGCGGGCGAAAACTTTTATTTCGTCCTAACGAGCGAAGCCGGAGGCTAAGCGACCTGCGCGAGAGCGTAACTTTTAATTTCCGCTTAACCGACAACGCGAATTGGGTGCAGGCTCAGCCTGTTTTTGAAAAAGGCGGGCGAAAACTTTATTTTTTCCTTTCTTTTGGGAATTAAAAAGTTTTTTGCAAAACTGTTCTGATTATCCAAATAAAGGTTGTCAAAGCAATGGAATTTGTGTTAAAATAAACATTGTCAAGGGAACAAGTTTGTCCCCCCAATATCTTCGCACAAGCGAAATAATGATTATGAAAAGGAAGAGATCACCATGAAAAAAGTAGTTGCAACAACCAACGCTCCAGGCGCAATCGGTCCATATTCTCAGGCAATCGTAGCAGGCGATAATATGTATATCTCCGGTCAGCTGCCAATCAATCCAGCTACCGGCGAACTGGCTGAAGCTTGCATCAAAGCACAGACCAAACAGTCTCTGGAAAACATCAAAGCAATCCTGGCAGCAGAAGGACTGACCATGAAGAATGTTGTAAAAACAACCGTTCTTCTGCAGAACATCGGCGACTTTGGCGCAATGAACGAAGTTTACGCAGAGTACTTCACAGAGGAATGTCCTGCTCGTGCAGCTTTTGAAGTTGCAAAACTGCCAAAGGGCGCTCTTGTTGAGATTGAAGCAATCGCTTATGTAAAATAATGCGGCAAAACTTTAGGCGTTTTGGCAACTAAAGCGAACGAAACGGCATAGGTTTTGGAAAAAAGGGCGCTTTACAAGCGTCCTTTTTTGCGTTATATAAAATCATCTTCCTTTGCAAGACAGAAAGAAGTGTTCAAAATGAATTATACCGAAGCGGTTTTTTATATAGAACAGACCCATACTCCGAGAGAACGGTACGGATTGGAGAAACTGAAACAGGCGTTAGAATTGATGGGAAATCCGCAGGAAAAGGTGCAGTTTGTACATATCGCAGGAACCAATGGAAAGGGTTCCACTGCGGCGATGCTTTCGTCGGTGTTGCAGCAAGCCGGCTGCCGGACAGGACTTTATATTTCGCCGCATCTGGTTCGCTACAACGAGCGGATGCAGATCAATGGCGAAAATATCAGCGATGAGGATTTTATCGAAGCGGCGCAAACGGTCAAGTCCGTCTGCGAGCAGCTTGGCGGTACGCCGATTGTTTTCGAGGTGCTCACCTTGATGGCGTTCTGGTATTTTGCCAAAAAACAATGTGACATCGTGGTGCTGGAGGTGGGCATCGGCGGACGTCTGGACTCCACAAACGTTATCCCAGTTCCGCAGGCGGCGGTGATTGCACAGCTGGGACTGGATCACACTGAAACGCTGGGAAACACGCTTGCACAGATTGCGGCGGAAAAGGGCGGCATCATCAAACCAAACGGCAGGGCGGTGATGGCGGTGCAGTCCGATGAAGCGATGGAAACGGTAAAATCCATCTGTGCGCGGCAAAACGCAAGCCTTACCTTTGCCGATCCTGCGCGGATGCAGGTGCTTTCGAGCAGCGCAGACGGGCAAAAGCTGCTAGACCGCGAATACGGGGAGCTGTTTGTTCCGCTTGCAGGGGCGCATCAAATCAAAAATACAGCGAATGTTTTGGAAACGGTCACCGTATTAAAACAGCAGGGTTATCACA
>CAMNVW010000099.1 GCA_946563605.1 uncultured Clostridia bacterium
TGCAGATGTGCGAAGCACTTCTGCTACTTTCAAAAATGCGCCTGACGATAAAGGCGTTTCGCTCGTTGCGACGAGCGAGCAAGAGCTCTGCTCCTGCACCTCGCAATTTTTTGAAAAAATTGAGTAAAACTTTTATATAAAGTGAAATATAGCTAAACAGAAAAAAGTAAAAGCTACCAAATTGACAAAAAAATATCAAACTGGCATGAGAGCGAGCGATTAGGAGCAATCGGGAGCAATCGGGAGATGCTATAGGCTCAAAAAGGACTGCCAAGGTCAAAAAAGACCGCTTTTTGAGCTAAGACGGATGTTGTAAAAAGTGGGTAGACGTGGTATCATAAGAGCATAGAGAACAACAGAAAAATCCATCGATGGAGCGGCTAAAATGCAGTTGTTCCTATCAAAAGGAGTTGAAAAGAATGGGTAATTTTATGATGTATGGTTCAACGAATGTCTGGCTGATTGTAGTCATTGAAATGATCTTTCTGTAGGTATCGACCTATCAGCTGGTGACAGTGTGGTTTGCGCTGGGTGCGGCAGTTTCACTGATTGCTTCCCTATTCAAGGTATCAGGTACAGCGCAGATCATGATTTTCGTGATTGTGTCGCTTGTCAGCCTGATTGCAAGCAGACCGCTTGTGAAAAAAATTCAGTCTGCTCCGAAGGAAAAAACGAATGCCGACCGCGTGATCGGGCAGATCGCAAAGGTGATTCAGCCGGTCAGAGCCGACAACAGAGGCAGAATCAGAGTGGATGGATTGGACTGGTCAGCCGCTGTGCAAAATAAAGAGGACAGCTTTGAAATTGGAGAGGAGGCACAGGTTGTCCGCATTGAAGGCGTAACGGCATATATTCAGAGAAAAAATTCTTAAAATGACAATTTGAAAGGTGGAAGATTTCATGTCGACTTTTATCATTATTGCATTGCTTGTCTTGATTATCCTTATCCTTTTAATCAGCAACATCAAAATTGTACCTCAGTCTATGGTGTTTGTAGTTGAAAGACTGGGTTCCTACTATCAGACATGGGAAAACGGCATTCATTTCAAGATCCCGTTTGTTGACCATATCGCAAAAAAGGTTTCCTTAAAAGAGCAGGTTGTCGATTTTAAACCGCAGCCGGTTATCACACGAGATAACGTAACCATGCAGATCGACAGTGTTGTGTTCTATCAGATTACCGATGCAAAGCTGTTCACCTATGGCGTGGAGCGTCCGATTTCCGCGATTGAAAATCTGACCGCAACAACCCTGCGTAACATTATCGGTGAGCTGGAGCTTGACCACACCCTGACTTCCCGTGATGTTATCAACTCGAAAATTACCACAACACTTGATACAGCGACCGACAAATGGGGCATCAAGGTGAACCGCGTAGAGCTCAAAAATATTCTGCCTCCTGCGGAGATTCAGGATGCGATGGAAAAACAGATGAAAGCAGAGCGTCAGCGCCGTGAATCCATCCTTCGTGCAGAAGGTCAGAAGCGCAGCCAGGTTCTGATTGCAGAAGGTGAAAAGGAAGCTGCTATTCTGAAGGCACAGGCTGAAAAAGAATCCGCGATCCTGCGTGCAGACGCTGTCCGCGAACAGAAGATCCGTGAGGCGGAAGGTGAAGCAAACGCAATCCTCAAGGTTCAGCAGGCTTATGCAGACAGCTTGAAGATGCTCAATGAAGCTGCTCCGACCGATAAGGTTCTGACGCTCAAGAGCTTTGATGCACTCGCAAAAGTTGCCGATGGTCAGTCCACAAAACTGATTATCCCAAGCGAATTGCAGTCGCTCGCAAGCGTTGCAGCATCCATTAAAGAAATTGTTTCTGACAATAAAAAAGACAGTCAGAAAGCAGAATAATCACAGTTGAAAAAGCATCGCCGCTTAGAAGCGGCGATGCTTTTTTCTGTTAAAAGGGTGAAATAAAAGACGGAAAATCAACCAGTATGTTAAGAATGTAACAAATGTACACATAAAAAATTCGGTCAGATGAAGATGTTTTGTAGGATTATAGATAATATGAACAAATATCAAGCATAAAATGCCCCAAAATTAAAATACTTGTACGATTTTTGCAAGTGTTGCTGCGGGATACTTGCATTTTAAAGGGGATTCAGATAAAATAATAGTATCGATTTTATGCAGGAATCAGAACCTTGTAAAAGCGGAATGGAGGAAAGAATTGTGGGAAAAGGCACTATTTTTCATCGGCAAAACTGCAGCTGGAATCAGTGCAGCCAAACAGCGGTTCTTTCGGCATTGATGCAAAGCGATATCAATGCGCTTCTTTTCTGCACAACAGGTGCGCGATTCGTGCAGGCTAAAAAATGATGACAGGTAAAGTGTAAGCTGTGGCAAGGTTGTCGCAGCGTTTTTTTATTGGCAGCACTAGGAAACACAACCGCTGCCGGTTATAAAGAGGAGGAAAAATTATGGCAAACGATACCGCAAAGAAGGTTGCAGTGATCATGGGAAGCGACAGCGACCTTCCTACCGTAAAACCTGCAATCGACAAATTGAAATCCTTCGGTGTAGAAGTGGAAGCACACGTTATGAGCGCACACCGCACACCTGCTTTGGCAAGTGAGTTTGCAGCAAACGCAAAAGCAAACGGATTTGGCGTTATTATCGCAGCAGCGGGCAAAGCAGCACATCTGGGCGGTGTTCTGGCTGCACACACCACTCTGCCGGTTATCGGTATTCCGATTAAATCTTCTACTCTTGACGGTCTGGACGCACTGCTGGCAACTGTACAGATGCCATCCGGTATTCCGGTAGCAACCGTTGCAATCAACGGCGCAGAAAACGCTGCAATTCTGGCAGTTCAGATGCTTGCACTGAGCGATGAAAAACTGGCAGTACAGCTCGATGAAATGAAAGACAAAATGAACAAAGCCGTTATTGAAAAAGACGCGAAGCTTCAGAAGGAACTGGCAGAATAATTTTTTGATTCCATCCATGGATGAATACTGTCGCGAATCTGTCTTAATTTTCACATTTTTATAAAAAAGGAAAACAATGGAGGTAATCAACCATGAAAAAGTGCGAAATGCTCTATGAAGGAAAAGCAAAGAAAGTTTACACCACAGAAGACCCAGAACTGTACATTGTAGATTACAAAGATGATGCAACAGCATTCAACGGTCTGAAAAAAGGTACCATCCTCGGCAAAGGCGCAATCAACAACCGCGTTACCAATCACCTGATGAAAATGCTGGAAACAAAAGGTATCCCAACCCATTTTGTAGAAGAGCTTTCTGACCGTGAGACCGTTGTTAAAAAAGTAAAAATCGTTCCTCTGGAAGTTATCATCAGAAACATCGCAGCAGGCTCTATGTCCAAACGTCTGGGCATTGAGGAAGGCACCAAGCTGGCAACCACAGTACTGGAATACAGCTACAAAGACGATGCTCTGGGCGATCCGATGATCAACGATTCCCACGCTCTGGCAATGCAGCTCTGCACCAGAGAAGAACTGGATCAGATCGCAAACTATGCGCTGAAAGTAAACGAGATCCTCACACAGTACTTTAAAGAAGTAAATGTAGATCTGGTAGACTTTAAACTTGAATTTGGTAAGCTTTCCGATGGCACCATCGTTTTGGCTGACGAAATCTCTCCAGACACCTGCCGTTTCTGGGATGCAACCACCCATGAAAAACTCGACAAAGACCGTTTCAGAAGAGATATGGACAATGTCGACGAAGGCTATCATGAAATCATGAAGAGACTGCTGGGTGAATAATCCGACGTATTTGCGATAATATTGCTTTTATAAGGGCGCTCAAACGCCTTTGCGGCGGTGAGCGCTTCCTTCTTGAGCATTGTGTAATAAAAAAATCAAACGCTTTTGATAACAGGTCATAAGAATTTGATTTGAAAGAATTGGGAAGGGGATTTTTTGATGTTTGATCAGATTCATGAAGAATGCGGCGTTTTCGGCATTTATTCTACCCATAACAGTCCAAGTGTTGTGGGAGATACCTATATGGCTCTCTATGCGTTGCAGCACAGAGGTCAGCAAAGCTGCGGTATCGCTGTTAATGATGATGGTGTAATCAATTCCTACCGTGATGTTGGACTTGTGCCGGAGGTCTTTAACCAGTGCGTTTTGGATCAGCTCGGCAGCGGAAGAATGGCGATTGGTCATGTTCTGTATGCAGCAAAAACACCGGACAGATCTGATGCGCAGCCATTGGTTGTACGTCATATCAAAGGTACAATGGCTATGGCTTTTAACGGTGCATTGGTGAATGCTGCACAACTCAAAGAAGAACAGGAGCTTAAAGGAGCTATTTTCCATTCTAACTTTGATGCTGAGATTATTTCTCATGTCATTATTAATGAGCGACTCAATACACATTCGATTGAAGAAGCGATTGAACGGGCAATGTATAAGCTCAAAGGGGCTTACTCGATGGTCATCATGTCTCCGCAGAAACTGATTGCAGTCAGAGATCCAAATGGTTTCAGACCGCTTGCGATTGGCAAAATGGGAGATGAAATTGTCGTTGCTTCTGAAAGCTGTGCATTCGACAGCATCGGCGCAGAGTTTGTCCGCGATGTCCGCCCAGGCGAGATCGTTGTTATTGATAAAAACGGGATCCGCAGCGTTGAGACACACTGCAGCAAAAAAGGCGACATCTGTGTGTTCGAGTATATCTATACCGCTCGTCCAGACTCTGTTATTGAAGGCGAGAGCGTTCACCTGGCAAGAAAACGTGCCGGCGCATTCCTTGCGCAGGAACATCCGGTAGAAGCAGACGTTGTTATCGGTGCACCTGATTCCGGCTTGGATGCAGCGCTCGGTTATGCAGAGGAATCGAAGATCCCATACGGCATTGGCTTTATTAAAAACCGCTATATCGGACGTACCTTCATTCTGCCAACCCAGAAGGAAAGGGAGCGGGCTGTACACATCAAGCTCAACGTCCTCAAATCGACCGTAGAAGGCAAGCGCGTTGTTCTGGTGGACGACTCTATCGTAAGAGGCACCACAAGCGCACAGATTATCCATATGCTGCGCGAAGCGGGCGCAAAAGAAGTGCATATTCGTATTTCTTCTCCTCCGTTTATCAATCCATGCTATTTTGGCACAGACATCGACAGCAAGGACAAACTGATTGCCTGCCGCATGAGTTTGGAAGAAATCAGACAAAGCTTGGATGCGGACAGCCTTGGCTATTTGAGCCTTGAGCATACTGCACAGATCGCACAGGTCAAAACTGGATGCGGTTTCTGCATGGGCTGTTTCAGTGGAAAATATCCAATCGAAGTACCAACAGAAAAACCATACGATAAGTTTTCTCATAAGCTCTGCGACAAACAATAGCAGAGCAGACAGACAGGAAAGGATTTTAAAGATATGAGCGAAAGTTTCAGCGAAAGCTATAAGGCAGCCGGCGTGGACGTAACAGCCGGATATAGAGCAGTTGAATTGATGAAGGCACACGTTGCAAGAACCATGACAGCAGGCATGATGACCGGAATCGGCGGCTTCGGCGGAGCTTTTGAGCTGGATATGACCGGAATCACAAAGCCGGTTCTGGTTTCCGGTACAGACGGTGTCGGCACCAAGCTGAAGATTGCATTTTTGCTTGACAAACATGATACTGTCGGCATCGACTGCGTAGCAATGTGTGTCAACGACATCATCTGCTGCGGCGCAAAACCACTGATCTTCCTTGACTATATCGCACTGGGCAAAAACATTCCGGAAAAGGTAGCTGACATCGTAAAAGGCGTTGCAGACGGCTGCGTCGAAACAGGATGCGCTCTGGTCGGCGGCGAAACTGCTGAGATGCCTGGCTTCTATCCGGTTGACGAATACGATGTTGCCGGCTTCAGCGTAGGTGTAGTAGACAAAGAGAAGATGATCGATCCTGAAAATGTACAGCCAGGGGA
>CAMNVW010000100.1 GCA_946563605.1 uncultured Clostridia bacterium
CTTAGGGTGGTGTGGGTCAGCTTCGCTGACAGCTCCCTTTACACAAGGGAGCCTTAGGGTGGAGTGGGTCAACTTCGCTGACAGCTCCCTTTACACAAGGGAGCCTTAAAGCTGCCGTGAAATCGGTGGCAGAACAATATCGTCAGGCACTACCAAATTCAAAAACAAAACTATCCCCACTATCATCTATCCCAAAGGAGGTATCATTTTGGCACGTCCGCAAAAGGAAGGTTTGGAGTACTTTTCTTTGGATGTGGACTTTTTCTCGGATCGCAAAATCAAGATTTTAAAAGGCAGGTTTGGCGCAGACGGCATCACATACTATTTGTATCTGCTGTGCGAAATCTACAGGGGACACGGCTATTATCTGGACTTCGACAAGGACTTTGATTATATCACCTCCGCCGAACTGGGTATGAGCCCCGAAAAAATAGGGCAGATGAGGAAATTCTTATTGGAACGGTCACTGTTTGACAACAAACTTTTTCAGTCGGACACTATCCTCACGTCCACCTCCATACAAAGACGGTTTCAGCTGGCGGTAAAGTCCCGCGCCAGCAAAAATCCAATCGTCGTAAACCCAAAGTTTTGGCTTCTTTCAAAGGAAGAAACGCAAAGCTTTATTAAAATGCACCCTGACATGGAAAATTCCGAGAAAAACCCCCATTATTCCAAGAAAAACTCCGAGAATCCCCAGAATAATGACATAAAGGAAAGTAAAGTAAATATTACTGCTGCTACTACTAGGGAGCAGGAGGAATTGATTGATTTTTGCGCAGAGAATCTCTGCATATCAGCGTCGATGATCCGCAGCGAGATTGAAGGGTATCTTCAAAAAGGGATGAAGGCGGCTTTGATTGAGGCGGCTGTCAAAGAAGCGGCTGTATCCGGTTCCCCCAACTGGAAGTATGCAAGGGCAATCCTCGAACGGTGTGTGAAAGAGGGGATTACAACGCCCGAGCAGTTTGGACAGAGTATCGGAAGGGCGAAGCTCCCCCGCAGGGAAAAGAAGCCGGAAGTCCCCTCCGCAGTGGATTCTTCCATTGATTTTGACGCGATACAACGTTACATAGCCGCAGGGGGACACTGATATTATCGCTCAGGCTAGACGTTAGGATAAGAGAATGAAAAAATCTTATCCAATTTGTGCTTCCACTTTTTCCATCAGCAGCGCCAGAAGCTGATCGAGAAGCGCTTGATTCTCGGGACAGTCCACGAGACAGTATGCGTTAAACTGGAAAGAACCGTATCGCTCAAAAGAGCTTGTCTGAAAGCACACTTCTTTTTGACACAGCTGAAGCTCGAGTGGATTTTGCCAATCGAAACGAATCCAATATTCATATCCGTCCTCGGTAAAATGGGTTTTGGAGGAGCTGTGATATTCGCCGAGCTTTTTTCGCACCTTTAGAGAGGAGAGCAGTTTGCAGAGCCGGTCTTTGTCCTGTGGAGAGAAAAAATCAAACTCACATTCCAACGAAGATTTCTCTTTGATACCAAGGACATCCTTTTGCAAACCTGACCAAGCGATTGGAAAAATATAGGTTTTCTCATAGTCTTTTCGGTCGTAAGAATCGGTGAAAATAAAAATCTCCTTCTTTTCCAGCACCTCCCCCAGCGTGCGGACGGGGAATAGAAGCCAATAAAGGGAAAGACCGAGCAGAAGAATCAGCAGAACAAACAAGAGATGCTTTTTCATTTTAACAGACAATTACATGACCTCCTTTTTCCTTTATTATAATATGTTTTCGAAGTTTTGGGTATCGTGCGTTTTCAAAAATCAGGTCAAAGTTTTTCGGTATCGTGCAGTGGATAGAAAAAACCGATAAGAACAAAATCGTCCATCGAAAATATGAAATTGACGGCTTGAGAAAGATGTGGTATCTTATGAACGCAAGTGAATTGCCGTAAAAGGGCAGTTCTTGCGATTATCAAGTTTTACGGAGGCATTCCATATGAAAAAAATGCTTGCTTTGCTGCTTGCTGCAACAATGGGTCTGACCATGATGGCAGGATGCGGCTCTAAAGAAGGCTCCAAAGAATCCACACAGGAAGAAACAAAACAGGAAACACAGACTGAGGAAAAAACCGAGGAAACTAAGGAAGAAACCAAAGAAGAAACAACAGCAGAAGCTGAATTTCAGTCCTCGCTGATGTTCTGCGGCTCCACCTCCCTGTACCCGATCATCTCCTCGCTGGCGTCTTCCTTCACCGAAGGCTATGTATCGTGGGATAAGGTGGACGCATCCTTCCCAGACAGCAATATCTCGGTTTATGTTGCTCCAGGCGGCTCCGGCGTAGGCGTCAGCGCAGCAATCGACGGAACAGCAGACTTTGGTATGCTGGCGCGCGATATTAAAGACAGCGAAGTAGAAGCTCTGGGCGAACATTATCAGAACTTTGTCGTTGCAAAGGACGCGCTGACCGTTTCGGTCAATATGCAGAACCCAATCTGCTCTGTGATGGACGATATGTCCACCGATGTGATCCGCCAGATCTTTGCAGGCGAGCTCACCACATGGGATCAGGTAGACGCTTCTCTGCCGGCAGAAGCAATCAACGTATACATCCGCGACCTTTCCGGCGGCGCTTATGAAGTGTTCCAGAAATCGGTTATGGGCGACAGCGAAGTAACCGCTTCCGCTACCCAGTCCGCATCCATGACCGAGCTTGCAACCAACATTGCAAACGACCCATGGGCAATCGGCTACGCAGGCTACGGCGCTTACAACAAGGCAAACGCAGAGGAACAGGTTCTGTTTGCCATGAAGGTTGACGGCGTAGAAGCAAGTGAAGAAAACATCATCAGCGGCGAGTACAAGATCCAGCGTCCGGTTATGTTCGTAACAGGCAAAGAGGTCACTCCTTCCGCACAGAAATTCATTGACTATGTTTTCTCCCAGACCGGCTATGACGTTGTAGAAGCAAACGGTTATATCCCAGCATTTACACCAGCTGCATAAATTTTATTTTTCCAGTAACAGGATGTCGCTGCCGCTTTTGCCGGCGGCGGCATCTTTGCTGTGTTTGCCTGTTTTGATGAAAGGAGGACGATGGATGCAAAAGAATCTGAACCGTCTGTTTTCTCTGCTGATAAAGCTCTTGACGGCGCTGTCCGTTTTGATGCTGGCTTTTGTGATTTTTTTCATTGTCAAAGAAGCGCTGCCTTTGTTTGAGGAGGTGTCGCTGAAGGAATTTCTGTTCGGTCAGCGCTGGATGCCGATTGCTTACACAGGGGAGACCTCCTTTGGCATTTTTAATTTCATCATGGCGACCTTGTATGTTTCGCTGATTGCGATGGTGATTTCGGTGGCGGTGGGGGTCGGAACGGCGCTGTTTCTGGTGTTCTGCACAACAGAGCGCGTCCGCAGTTTATTCCTTCCGGCAATCGACCTGCTGGCAGGGATCCCGTCTGTCATCTACGGCTTTATCGGCATCACGGTGGTGGTAAAGCTGTTTATCCGCGCGGGCGTTCATACAGGCTCCTGCGTGCTTGCGGCGAGCATTGTGCTGGCGGTGATGCTGCTGCCGTACCTTGTGTCCTCGTGCAGCGAGACCATTTTGAAGATGAAAGAACGCTACCTTCCTGCCGCACAGGCGATGGGTGTTTCCCGATGGTACGCAGCCGCGACCTTGATTCTGCCTGCCTCCTGGAAAAATATCCTGCTGTCCATGATTCTGGCGGTGGGACGGGCGATGGGCGAAACGATGGCGGTGATGATGGTGATGGGAAACGCCAATCTGTTTCCGCGTCTGCTGGGAAAGAGCGAAACGATTGCTTCGGTGATTGCCCTGGAGATGGGCACCGCCGTTGTGGACAGCCCGCATTACCATGCGCTGTATGCGGCGGGCATGGTGCTGATGGTACTGCTGTTTGTTATCAATGTTTCCATCAATCTGATTCGGGCGAAACTGCTGGAACAGGGGAGGTAAGGCGATGAAAGGAAAACTGACAAAGCTCTGGGCGGTGTGCAGTATGCTGATTGCGGCGTCGCTGATCCTGTTTTTGTTCGGCTATGTGTTTGTGCAGGGTGCAGGCAGCATCAGCTGGGAGTTCCTCACTCAGCCGCCGCGCGGAGCGGTTTTGGGGATGGAAGGCGGCATTTTTCCGGCAATCGTCGGAAGTTTGTGGTTTACGGCGACAGCGCTGGTGCTTGGAGGGATCCCTGCGGTGGCAGTCGCGCTGTATCTGGAATTTTACTGCCGCAGCAAAAAGATGGCGGCATTTGTGCGTCTGGTGATGCAGTGCATTTCGGGCATCCCGTCGATCGTACTGGGGCTGTTTGCGTACAGCTTTCTGGTGAAGAGCCTTGGCTGGGGACGGTGCGTTTTGTCCGCAGGAGCCGCACTCGCCATTATGATTCTCCCCTTTATCGAGGTCAGGGCAGAAAAAGCGTTTCAGGAGGTTCCGCCGCAGATGATACAGGCGTCCTATCATCTGGGGTGCTCGCGCTTTTATACAATACAGAAAATCGTTCTGCCGTATTGCAGCGGCGAACTGGTCTCGGCGCTGATTTTGGGGGGCTGCTATGCGATGGGCGCGACAGCACCGCTGATTTTTACAGGAGCGGTCGCCTATGCGGCTTCACCGACAAGCCTGTTTGCACCGGCGATGGCGCTGCCGCTGCATTTGTATCTGCTGGTGGCACAGGGGAGCACCTCGCTGAAAACAGCCTATGGCACAGCCTTTGTGATGATGGTTCTGATTCTGGTCAGCAACGTGCTGGCGACACTGTATGCAAGGAGGAGACATAAAAAATGGAGAAACGGATGACGATTCAAAACCTGTGCGCAGGCTATGACGGCAAGCAGGTTCTGCACAATATTTCCTTGGAAATCCCTTCCAACAAAATCACCGCCATCATCGGACCTTCGGGATGTGGAAAATCCACCCTGCTGCACTGTCTGAACGGGATGCTGCGGCAGGAAACGGGGGCAAGCGTCAGCGGAGAAATCTTGCTGGACGGGCAGGATACCGCAGCCATGCAGGAGGATCAGCTGCGCCGTCAGGTGGGATTGGTGTCGCAGACGCCGTCGCCGTTTCCATTTTCCATTTTGGAGAACATGACCTACGGCCCGCGCTATTACGGGGTGCGCAATAAAACGCAGCTTCAGCAGATTGCCGAAGAGAAGCTGAGGCTTGCGGGACTGTACGACGAAGTGAAGGAGCAGCTGCACAAAAGCGCGCTGAAGCTCTCCGGCGGTCAGCAGCAGAGATTGTGCATTGCGCGCGCACTCACCGCAGAGCCGCGCGTTTTGCTGCTGGACGAGCCGTGTTCCGCGCTGGATGTGCAGGCGTCCGCGGTGATTGAGGAGATGCTGACCCGCTTAAAGCAAACCTACACCATCGTGATTGTCACCCACAACATCGTGCAGGCGCGGCGCATTTCCGACTATGTGGCGTTTATCAAGGATGGACGTCTGGTGGAGTGGGGAGAAGCCGCTTGCCTGTTTGCCTCTCCCCAGCAGGAGGAAACGCGCGCTTTTCTGGACGGCATTTACGGATAAACGGAAAGCTGGCGGCATATTTTCCTTGTAAAAGAAGCTCAGGAAAACAAAAATAATTGTAAAAAAAGGACGATACCCGCTTGGGGTACCGTCCTTTCTCGATTCTGTGATGAGCTACTTTTTGTTTTCGGCTTTCCACTCCAGATATTCGTCGAAGGTGCAGCGGCGGTCGATGATGCCGTCCGGTGTGATTTCGATGATGCGGTTTGCAACCGTCTGTACAAACTCGTGGT
>CAMNVW010000101.1 GCA_946563605.1 uncultured Clostridia bacterium
CATCAAAGCAAAACAGGAAGAACTTCAGAAGAAATTCTACGATGTTTCCGCGAAACTGTACCAGAATGTAAACCCACAGGCAGGTCAGCCAGGACCAGATATGGGCGCAAATGATGGCAACCAGAACAATGATGGCTTTGTAGACGCTGATTTCAAAGAGGTATAATAGTCACGCTTGTAGTTTGTTGCTGTAACTACTTTTGCGTTGCGTGACATGGAGCTTTGGACTTCGTCCAAACTCCCTAAGTTTGCAAGTCACGCTTATAGCTTTGTGTGAAAATTGGTTTTGTGTTGCGTGACAATGAGAATGGGCTTTACGCCCATTCTCCGAACCTAAAAATCACGCTTGTAGTTTGTTGCTGTAACTAGTTTCGCGTTGCGTGACATGGAGCTTTAAGCAGAAAATCGTTTCTTTGAAACAAAAATAAACCAACAGTGAGGATTGGGGACAACACTCCAATCCTCATAGTGTGTACATATTCTTTTAGTAAAGATTGAGTAAAATGCAGCAAACCTGTTTTGTGGGGAGCTGCAACCGATGCTGGATGAAAAGGAAACTGCCGGAAGCGGGAAAGCTTTCGGGGCAGAAGAAGCCGGAGAAAAGCAATGATCTTTTCTTTTGGCTTACCTTTTCTTTTAGCAAAGAAAAGGTAAGTAGGTGAACAGAGTGGCAGAGGAAAAAAGAGATTATTATGAAGTGCTGGGTGTGCAGAAAGGCTGCTCGGATGATGAGCTGAAAAAAGCATACCGTAAGCTGGCAAAACAATATCACCCTGACCTGAACCCTGGCGACAAGGATGCCGAAGCAAAATTTAAAGAAGTAAATGAAGCGTACGCAATCCTTTCTGACTCTGAAAAGCGTGCGCGTTATGACCAGTTTGGTCACGCCGGAGTAGACCCGAACTATGGCGGCGGCGCAGGATACGGCGCAGGTGGTTTCGACTTTGGCGATATCGGCGATATATTCGACAGTTTCTTTGGCGGCGGTGGATTTGGAGGATTTGGCGGTTCCAGCCGCACCAGAAATCCGAATGGCCCGATTCGCGGAAACAATATCAATATCGACATTGCGCTGACATTTATGGAAGCGGCAAAAGGCTGTAAGAAAGAAATCAGTTTCAGCCGTCTGACAAAATGTGAGGAGTGTTCCGGTACAGGCGCCGCAAATGGTAGTTCGCCGGAAACTTGTCCAGAATGTCACGGCTCTGGTCAAGTTCGTGTGCAGCAACGAACACCATTCGGCGTTGTGCAAAGTGCTAAGACTTGCAGCAAATGCGGTGGTACCGGTAAAATCGTTAATAATCCATGCGATAAATGTAAAGGTGCTGGACGTGTGCGCAAATCGGTCAAACTGGAAGTGGATGTACCGGCAGGTATCGACAATGGTCAGACCTTTGTACTGCGTGGTCAGGGCGACCATGGCGTCAATGGTGGTCCGGCAGGTGATGTCAATGTAACTGCATCCGTCCGTCCTGATCCGTTGTTTGAGCGTGACGGTTTTGATGTATGGTGCGAAATTCCAATCACTTTCCCACAGGCAGTATTGGGCGATGAAGTCATTGTGCCGACCATCGACGGTAAGGTAAAATACAACATTCCAGAGGGAACACAGCCTGCAACAGTATTCCGTCTGCGCAACAAGGGTATTCCATATGTCAATGGACGCGGACGCGGCGATCAGTATGTTCGGGTAAACCTCGAAGTGCCGACCAACCTTTCTAACAAGCAGAAAGACGCCCTCAAGGAGTTCGACTCATTGACCAGTGATAAGAACTACCGCAAGCGCAAAGGCTTTTTCGATAAGCTGAAAGACTTCATGAAGGATTAAAAACTTGATTTTATACCTCGCAGAATGTTTGATATAACAAAATGCCAAAGAAACCTGATAGGGATAAACCCTATCAGGTTTCTTTGGCTGTGTCTTTTTCACTTGTGCTTCTTGTTATTCTGCAAGTCAAATGATTTATCATATCTCTCGACCGAAGCACTTGCACGCGATTGTTTTTTGTGAGATGCTGTGATATAATAAGGCTGTTATCAGAAAAATTATTCCGATACCTGCACAACCGATGCTCGAAAGGAGTGACGAGATGACCTTTGGAGATTCCCTGAAAAGTCTCAGAAAACAGGCAGGAATGACCCAAACCGAGCTTGCAAAAAGGGCAGGAGTGACCGAGCGTTCGGTCTACAACTATGAAAAAAACAGCCGCGCTCCCAAAATTGATATTGTTGAAAAATTTGCGCAGGCGCTGAATGTTTCGACAGAGAAATTGCTGGGTTCTTATGCTGATAAAACAGCAAAACCGATGGATTCAGACACACTGGACAAGGTTCTGCTTCAGGTGGAGCTGATATTCGGCAGCAACAGTTTGAGCGACTTTCAAAAGGAACGTTTTTTTCAGCAGGTAGCAATGGCTTATTTTGATTTTAAAAATAAAGGAGAAGATGAATAATGACCAGAACAATTTATCTGGCTGGAGGATGTTTTTGGGGAACACAAAAGTATCTTGACCAGCTGAAAGCGGTTGTAGAAACCGAAGTTGGCTACGCAAACGGTACGACCGAGCATCCAAGCTACGAGGAGGTCTGCCATAACAACACCGGGCATGCTGAAACAGTTCGTGTCGTATACGATGATGAGCAAATTTCTCTGGAAGAGCTGCTGCAATTTTATTTTAAGTCAATCAATCCGACATCTATCAACCGACAAGGGGAGGATCAGGGCAGCCAGTATCGCACAGGTATTTTCTATACCGAAGCGCAGGATGAACCAGTGATTCGCGAGCAGTTGGCGAAGCTTGCAAAAGGCTACAACAAACCAATCGTTGTGGAATGTTTGCCGCTGAACAATTTTTATCCGGCAGAAGAATATCACCAGAAATATCTGGAAAAGAACCCACATGGCTATTGCCACCTTGACCCGTCGATGTTTGGAGAATAGCAGGCTGAGCCTGCACCCAATTCGCGTTGTTGGTTAATTACGAACTGAAAGTTACGTTCTCGCGCAGTAAGTCTCATGCTTACTTTTTCGCAGCAACTGGTTTTTCGTTGCGTGACCCTGAAAATGAAACTCTGTTTCATTCTCCCTCGTTTTCATTTTCTCCGGCTTCGCTCGTCAGAGCAAAAACAAAAAGTTTTTAGTCGAGCTTTTTACAAAAAACTCGTGGGGTTTGGGGCAACGCCCCAAAAGAAAAGATAATAATGAATAAAAAATTATCAGGGGCAGTAACTTTCGTTCAATACTCCTGTGCGGTAGCACAGCGACAAGGTCGCACTTTTCATTTTGTGTAGAAGTGGAGAAGCAGCTTCGACCTGTTACGGATGCTCCATCATTAAAACGCGAAGATATTCTTCATAAAACCGTTGATTAAAGTGCAGACCATCGCCAGCGCCGTAGGTGCTGGCCAAACCGCCGTCAGAATCTTTGAAATGATCGGAAATATCGAAAAAAACATAGCCGTTTTCTTCGGCATAATTCTCAAGTAAATCGTTAAAATCGTCGATGTTTTCATTGGTCAGTGCGGGCGTTTTGTCGCACAGCCACCACGAAACCGGCAGGATGGATTGAATCACAATCTCACTTTCGGGGGAAGCTTGCACCAATTCATCCACCAAGATCCGGTATTCCTCCATGAATTCTTTCTCATTCATCGTTGGAATAGCGTTGACGCCGAACGCCAGTAAAATTCGATGCGGCTGCCGCTGTTTTACTGCCTCCTGTACCGAAAGCAGCTTGCCGTTTGGCTCCAACTGGATAAAATTGCGTTCACGGATAGATTTTTGGGTACTGCCGTCAATGGCAAATACCTGTTCCGGCGGTAAAAATTCGTAGGTCAGCAAACCGTTTGTGCGGCTGTCTCCGATGAAAACGGTCTCGCCCAGATAAAATTCACTGTCCAATTCATAGTTGGAGTCCATCTGAGTATCTTTTTCTCCGTCGCGCAGTGTTACCGGATTGTTCGACCTTTCGGCGGACTGCTCGTGGGAACATCCGGTCATTGTGGAGAAAGCAAGCAGTAAGGCAGTAATAGCAACCAAGCTTTTTTTAAAGTACAAAAGAATCCCTTCTTTGTAGATAATCGTTGTGTATTCCATGTCGTTCGTTCGGCATGGAATTTTTTTGTTTCATAAAAATTTTCATCCTTTTCTCTTTGGATGATATTCTTCCTTATTATAACACAAAACAGAGGAGTATAAAATATTTATGGCATAATTTTTTGACATTCATGTGACACGGGTCTGACAAATCTCGCAGTACGCACCGATTATAATGGATGTAGCTCAAAGGGGAGGGGAAAACAGATGGTACAAGGCGTTTATGTAGATATTTTGCTGGCAGTCAATTTTTGTATTCATTTTTTGCTGTTGTCATTGCTTGCACAGGTAAGCGGCAGGGAACAAAGTAGGCGCATTGCTATTGCCGCGGCAGCAGGCGCGCTGTTTTCGCTGACGATTTTTTTGCCGCCGATGTCCGCTGTCGCAGAAATGATTCTCAAATGCCTTTCCTCCATACTGATGGTGCTTTGTGCCTTTCGCTTCAAAGGGTTGCGCACTTTGCTTTACGAATGGGTGCTGCTGCTGCTCATCACCGCCGCCTTTTATGGATTGCTTTCCATGCTTCAGCGGCTGTATTCTTTTTCGGGGATGTTTGTGTTCAGCAATGCGGTTTATTTTCATATCCGCGTTCCGGTATTCATAATCTGTCTTGCAGCGGCATATGCTGTGGTATGGGTGGCAAACCGCGTCCTGCAATCTGCCAGTGCGGCAGATGCACTGTATGACGTTCATTTATCAGTGGATGGTACAAATTGGGAAGGTGTTGGTTTTGTCGATACTGGAAATGGATTGTCCGAACCGTTCAGTGGTGCGCCGGTCATTGTGTGCGGCTTGGATACCGCAGCAAAGCTGATGTCAGCGCCGCTGCTCACAGCATTACTTGGTGGCAAAAATGATCAATGCTTTCGGGTGCGGCAAATTCCTTTTTCCGCAGTATCCGGTTCGGGAATGATGCCTGCGGTTAAAGGGGAGAGAATCACGCTGCGGCAGGGATCAACGCTGTATTGCTCGGAGCATTTTTATCTGGCGGTCAGCACCGAAAAAATAGGGGGTGAGGACTGGCAGATTTTGCTCCATCAAAAACTGCTTCAAAATGAAGTCATTTGTACGAAAGGACAAGGCGAACAAGATGAATGTTGTAAAAAGCAAAAAATCTAACAAGAGAAAGTTGGGCGATTGGATTCACACACTGCGCCAACAGCTGGTGAAGCTCTTGCCGAAACGACAGGGAATCCACTACATCAATGGTCCGGAGACACTGCCACCGCCGTTGAGCAAAAAAGAGGAAGAACAGATTTTTCTGCGCTTGGAGGAAAACGACGAACAGGCAAAGCAGGAATTAATCGTACATAATCTGCGGCTGGTCGTGTATATCGCAAAAAAATTTGAATCCACCGGCATCAACATAGAGGACTTAATCTCTATTGGAACGATTGGGTTGATTAAATCGGTCAATACCTTTTCTCCGCAGAAAAATATCAAGCTTGCGACCTACGCGTCGCGCTGCATAGAAAATGAAATCCTGATGTATCTGCGCAAAAACCAGAACCGGCGCAAGGAAATTTCCATCGACGAACCGCTGAATATCGACTGGGACGGCAACGAGCTTTTGTTGTCGGACATCCTTGGCACCGATCCTGATATTGT
>CAMNVW010000102.1 GCA_946563605.1 uncultured Clostridia bacterium
AGTGCTGTTTCGATGCTGTCGCACGGGAGTGCGCTGGCGTAAGCCAGTTTGAATTAGCGAAACATCTCAAATATAAATAATGTGAAAATAGATTTATGTTTTGCTATCGCAAAACCGCACTCCCGTGCGTGTAGCACAAACCTGTGAGTTTGTCTTTGCCAAATTCACAGAAGTTCATTGTTTACAATGAACTTCTTCTGCCCCTTACGTTTTTTATATTATTGTTTGATTGTTAGAACGTTGTCCCAAACCCTACCAAAGACGCTGGAATCTGTGAGCTTTTTGAAAAAAGCAAGTTGAAAACAAGTTTTCAACTACAAAAACTTTGTTTTGTTTTTGCTTTCACTCTTCCAAAATAACGAAAAATGTTGTAAAATAGAGAAAACAACAACAATGAGGTGGAAGAGGATGTCCTTTAACGCTTTTGTGGGAGGAATCCAGCCAGGTGGGCTGACGAATAGTTTCGAGGTGAAGGTGCTGGTCTGCTTTTTGCTCGATCATATCAAACAACCGCTGACCTTTGACGAACTCAACGAGATTTTTCAGAACACAGGGCTTGTCAACTATTTTGAGTTTGCCGAGTCGATGAGCGATCTGGAAAAAACGGGGCATATCCGCAGGGAAACGGCACAGGACGGCATAGAATATTTTGCACTCACCGAGGTGGGTTCTGTCACTGCACAGACCTTTCAGAAAACACTGCCGCTGAGCGTCCGTGAAAAGACGATGGAGGTAGCATACAAGCTGTCCGAGGCGCGCAAATGTATGGACGAGGTGCAGATTACCTATCAGCCGGTAGCGGATGGATATATCCTGAATATGGTGATGAAGGATATTGGCTCCGACCTTTTGGATCTGAAGGTATTCTTGCCGACCGAAGAAGAGTGCCTGCGCGTCAAAGAACGCATCCAGCAGGATCCGGCACAGTTTTACGCGCAGACAATGGCGCTGTTGATGGAATAGTTTTCTTCCTCAAAAAGGGCAACGTGTTTTCAATGACATATCAGATTTAGTAAATGACAGGCAGTTTTGGTACTGCCTGTCATTTTTTATGCTCCGATATCATATATTCTAACCATCGGTCAGAATCTTAAAAAGAAAGGATGGTTTTGGAAAATGACACAATATCCAGGGCTTACCCAAAAGGAAGCCAATAAAAACAGGCTGGAGTATGGAGATAACCTGTTGGAAAGCAACAACAGAAAAAATCCGCTGATGATTTTCCTGTCCCAGTTTCGGGATTTGATGACGCTGATTTTGCTTTGCTCAACGGTCATTTCGGTTTTGATGGGAGAAAAGGTGGAGGCCTTGACCATCGTTGCCATTGTGGTTTTAAACGCATTGATGGGATTTTTCCAGGAGTATCGGACGGAGCGTTCGCTCGAAAAATTAAACGAGCTTGCAGCCCCTACGGCAACTGTTGTCCGCGACGGACAGACCTGCACCATTCCGGCGAAGGAAGTTACCATCGGCGATTTAGTCTTGCTGAAAGCAGGGGACCGCGTGCCGGCAGACTGCCGCATCATCGAAAACAATGCACTGATGTGTGATGAATCTTTGTTGACGGGAGAATCCGTTCCGGTGGAAAAGAGTGTGACCGACTACCGCACCAATGATACCTCCGACCAGGTTTGTGCGTTTATGGGAACGATTGTTTCGCGCGGACACGGCAAAGCGATCGTCTACGCCATCGGGGAAGATACCCGCATGGGTGAAATCGCGGTGATGCTCGATTCCATTGAGGACCAGCAGACGCCTTTGCAGCAAAAGCTCGATCAGATGGGAAAGGTGATTGCGGTCGGCTGTATTCTCATCTGCGCGGTGGTGGCGGGCGTCGGCATTTTGCGTGGAGAACCAGTGTTTGATATGCTGATTACCGGCATTTCCCTTGCGGTAGCGGCGATACCGGAGGGGCTGCCTGCCATCGTTACGATTGCGCTGGCACTTTCGGTCAACCGCATGGTGAAGAAAAATGCGGTCATCCGCCGTCTGCACGCGGTAGAAACTTTGGGCTGCGCGAATGTCATCTGTTCGGATAAAACCGGAACCCTCACTGAAAACCGCATGACGGTCAAACGGCTTTTCTGTGCGGAACAGCATTTTGACGTCACAGGAAACGGCTTAGATAATGGAAAGCTCGAGCAAAACGGGCGGACAGTCACCGTGGAAAACAATGTGGATTTAAAGCGCAGCCTTGAGATTGCGGCGGTGTGCAATAACGCGCGCATCGAATCAGGGGGGCGCCGAAAAGGGATCAAGAACTTTCCGATGTCAGCCAAAGGTTTTTCGGTCAGCGGCGAGCCGACCGAAGCGGCGCTCGCGGTGCTGGGAATGAAAGGCGGCATGGAATTTTCGATGAGCGGTTACACCGTGTTAAAGGAACTGCCGTTCGATTCCCAGCGCAAGATGATGTCTGTTCTGGTGCGCGCAAAGGATGGTGAGCTGTTGATGTTTACCAAGGGTGCGCCCGATATTTTGTTGCAAAGATGTGCGTTCATGCAGAAAAACGGTTCAGCCGCAGTGTTGACGCCGATGATGAAACAGCGCATCCTCCAAGAAAATGACGAGATGGCAAAGAACGCAATGCGTGTGCTGGCGCTTTGCTGGAGAAAGATCTCCGGCGTGTCGGACTGCGCGGAGAAAAATCTGGTGTTCTGCGGTTTGGCAGGAATGATCGATCCACCTCGAAAAGAAGCGTTTGAAGCGGTTGCGAAGTGCCGTCGAGCCCAGATCCGTCCGGTGATGATTACCGGAGACAGCAGGGAAACAGCCTGTGCGATTGCTTCGCAGCTGAAGATTCTGACTGCGGGAGGGGAGGTGCTCACCGGCGCGCAAATCGACAAAATGGATGATGAGAACTTTTTGCGTGAACTGCCGAAAACCAGCGTATTTGCCCGTGTGACACCGGCGCACAAGCTGAGAATCGTCAAAGGGCTGAAATCACAGGGAAATATCGTTGCGATGACAGGGGACGGTGTGAACGATGCACCTGCTGTCAAGGAGGCCAATATCGGCGTTTCGATGGGGAAAAATGGAACTGACGTCACCAAGGAGGCAAGCGCAGTTATTTTGATGGATGATAACTTTGCGACGCTTGTCTCCGCTATCGAAGAGGGAAGGGTCATTTACCGCAACATCCGCAAGTTTATCCGCTATCTGCTCTCCTGCAATATCGGCGAGGTTGTCACCATGTTCTTAGCGATGCTGATGGGGATGCCCGTTCCGCTTTTGCCGATTCAGATTCTGCTGATCAACCTTGTTACGGATGGTTTGCCGGCGATTGCGCTGGGGTTGGATCCACCGGACAAAGATGTCATGGAGCACAAACCGAGAAAGAGCACCGATTCCATCTTTTCAGGGGGCTTGCTGACGGTGATCCTCTTTCGGGGGATGCTGATTGGATTGAGCACTATTGCAGTCTTTTCGATGCTGCTGACAAGCGGCGCTGCTTTGGAAACCGCGAGAACAGGCGCTTTGGTTACGTTGATTTTAACGCAGCTGATCCATGTGTTCGAGTGTAAATCGGAGACCAAAACGCTGTTTCAGATTCCGTTTTTCAACAACTTCAAATTGATCGCAGCGGTCTGCATCTCTCTGGGTGTGATGGGATTTGCCGTTTGGCACCCAATCGGCAGAACCATTTTTGAAACTACGGCTTTAGGTACTTCAGAAATGAAGCTGATTGCGGTATTGATTATGACGGCGCCTTTGCTGTGGGCGTTTGTCAGCAGCGTGCTCTTCAAAAGAAACACAGACAGGAATCCTGTTGTCCCAAAAGACGCGTTAAAGACGGCTCAGATGGGTCGATTTGATTTTGCAGAAAAATAATGGTATAATAAAACCCACATAACAGGCTTTTATTTTGCAGGTACTTGTAAAAAAATTTGTGGGTGGGATTTTATTGTATAAGAAGCTTTTGTACTACATGATGATAGCAGGCTGTGGAACCAGACTGATTTCCACGATTGTGCTGTCGATTTTGAACGCGATTCATCTGCCGGTGTTTGTGGTGATGCTTTCGCTGTGTATCGTTGGACTGGGTATCTTTATGATTGTGAAAGGGATTGTGGGGAAAATCAAACTTTCTAATCTGGTCGCTTATCATGTGACTGCGGATTTGGGAACAGTGCTTTCATTTATCATCCTGCATTTTTATGCGGTCGATATCTCGATGATTGAAACGCTGATCACTGGCTCGGTGCTGTCGATATTGTTGAGCGTAACGGCGTTGTTCTTAACTTTCCGCAAAAAAAGATACGTCACAATCCGCCGTCGAGAACAGCTTCAGCTGACGTCAAAAGAAAAATAATCGTAAAAAGGGGAATGCAAAATGGATGAACACAAAAAAATGATTCTGGAAAAGCGGATTGCTAAAACGATGGCAAATCTGGAAAAGAACAAGATGCAGCCATTTTATGCAAAAACCAAAGAGGAAGCGCTGAAAATTGTGGAGAGCCTCATTATGAATGGGCAGACAGTTGCGTGCGGCGGCTCGGCAACGCTTGCGGAATGTGGTATTATGGATTTGCTGCGAAGTGGACGGTATCATTTTCTCGACCGTGCGCAGCCAAATTTGAGCGCCAAGGAATCGAAGGAACTCCTGAAGCAGGCGTTTTTTGCGGACACCTACCTGCTCAGCACAAACGCTGTCACAGAAAACGGTGAGCTTTATAATGTAGATGGCAATTCCAACCGCGTAGCGGCGCTGCTTTATGGACCGGACAGCGTCATTGTGGTAGCAGGGTATAATAAAATCGTCTCCGATTTGGACGCCGCGGTGGACAGGGTGAAAAAAATTGCCGCACCGGTGAATTCGGCGAGACTGCATAACGAAACGCCATGTACAAAAACAGGCGAATGTATGGATTGCAGCAGCATGACAGGCGGATGCAGATGTGATGCAAGGGTCTGCTGCAACTATGTTGTTTGCGCACAGCAGCGGCATAAAAACAGGATCAAGGTGATTCTGGTCGGCGAAGAACTCGGCTTTTAGAAGCTGTGTATACAAAATAAGGACGAGAGGAAAATTCCTCTCGTCCTTATTTTTGTCGCTGAACAGGAAATGTTCCCTGTTTGGCGGATTGTTTTCATGTGTTTTAATATGACACTTGCTTACTGCGCGTCCGGCTTTTGCAGTACAACACGGTAGAGCACGCGCGGAAGCTCGCCTTCCTCAAATTCGTCGATGCTCACGATGTCATACCCCTCTGCAAGCAGGCGGACTTTTTCCTCGCTGAAAAAGTGTACGATGAAACCAAATGTTTCGTACAAATCTTCCCCGTGATGGACACCCTGTTGAAAGTGAGCGTCGTGCGTGTTTCTTGCGGTGTAGAAATTAAGTCCGTTTGGCTTTAAGACGCGAAGGATTTCTTTTGAGAGCGCCGCAAGCTCCTGGGTTGTGATCGCCATGCAAAAGAGCATATGCGAAAAGCAGGCGTCGAAGCTGTTCGCCGAAAATGGAAGCGGTGTGCGGACGTCGTGGACAATCGCAGTGATTTTGTCGGACAATCCTAACGCGTTTGCCTTTTGCTGGATCGCATGGATGCCGGTTTCGGAGTAATCCAACACAACGACATTGAATCCATTTTGTGCAAAATAAAAGGTGTCTCTGCCTTGACCACCGCCGAGTTCTAAAATGGTGGTTTT
>CAMNVW010000103.1 GCA_946563605.1 uncultured Clostridia bacterium
ATTCAGGTCCACCTACAGTATAAAAAGCTCGAGCTTTTATTCATGTCCTAGGACATGAATAACCCTAACGGATGAGCTCAGCCTTTGCACCGGACAAAAAAGGAGGAGTTACAAATGTCTAAAGTATAGAAGAAAATCTTATCCGTGATGCTGTGTGCGGCAATGATTTTGAGCGCAGGCGCTTTCACTGCCTTTGCAGAGGGGGAAGAAGCGGGTACTCAGCCGCCGACAACAGCAGGGGGAGAAACAGAGGGTAAAGGCGAAGAAACAACAATTGACAGTGAGAACGCACTCAGAGCTGCACTTGCACAAGGCGGTACAGTTACACTTGACGGGAATATTACACTCACAAGTTTCTTGTCTATCGACAAAACCGTTACCTTATACCTTAACGGTCATACGATTTCTGGAGGTTTTACATCATTTGTTGATAGTTATCAGGGCAACCTTATCAACATTACAGGCAGCAATGTAACCATTACAAATGGTACACTGACAGCAGGAAGCAACAACAAAAACGTTATGTCTGTTAGTGGCGCAACTGGTGTTACATTGAGCGGTGTCACATTAGACCATTCATCTGCAAAAACAGGTGCGCCGCTGATTGTTGGCAAATCTACTGTAACCCTGAGCGGCAGTGTAAATATGGTTTTGGGAGAAAACTCCTGGTATGCGATCAATGTTGATTCAAAGGGACAATCTGCGAACCTTACTTTTGCCAACGGAGTAAGTTTGAGCGTTACAGGTGCAGAGGGTAAAGATGTAATCTTTGTGGAGAATAACAGCGAGGATAATCCGGCAACAGTAACCAATCCGGAAAATGCTGGATTAGTAGCTGGCGACGATGGTACATACAATCCAGAGCCAGCAGACCCAGAACAGCCACCAGTCAACCCAGAACAGCCACCAGTCAACCCAGAAACCCCAGCAAAACCGGCAGCCCCAAGCACCGGTATTTCCACAGGCAGCTCTGTGCAGGCGATGGAGAAAAAAGAAAAACCAAACCCTGAGGACCAGAAAGCAATGGAAACCTACAATTTCTGGATGACTGTAAAAGCGAACATCAAGAAAACCAAGGATGGCAAAACCCTGCGCATCAATGTTCCAAGTGACATCAAAAATATGCCAGCCAGTGTCATGGAAACCATTCGTCTGTGCGAAAATGATGTGACTGTTGTCCTGAAATGGAATGGCAGAACCATCACGATCTCTACCGAAGAAACGGTAAAGAAACCGGCACGCAAAGTTTTCTGGAGCTTTAAACAGTTAGTGGAAATGTACGCATAAGTTTAATGATAACAATAAAGTTTTTGATTGAGCTTTTTTCAAAAAGCTCACAGATTCCAAAGGCAGTGCCTTTGTTCGCCCATCGCAATGGGCGAAACTTTCCCTCAAAAATAAATATAAAAATAAAAACGATAGGGGCAGGATGCTGTTTCGATGATGTGGTACGGTAGTACCCTGCCTGCAGATGCAGGCAGCCTGCTTATAAGCGACCTTTTTTATTTTTATCATTAAGCACAAAACAAAAGCACAGCCTTTGGCTGTGCTTTTGTTTTGCTTTTGATATCTTACATCAACGGCGCAAACACGCGCAGAACTGCGCGTCCAAGTCTGCGCAGGGAGGAGACTTTTTTGATTTTCTCCAATGTAATCGGCTGGCTGATTTGCTGGGTTTTGAAAAAGTCGTCGCGCACATCGGTCACGCATGGGGTTTGGTACATCCACACCGCACATTCAAAATGCAGGTACAGACTGCGGTAATCCAGATTGATGGTGCCGACGACCGCGTACTCGTCATCCACCACAAAGGTTTTTGCGTGGACAAAGCCTGGCGTGTACTCAAAAATTTTAACCCCCGCTTCCACTAACACTTCATAATGTGCTCTGGAAACCGCATGGACATACCATTTGTCAGGGACGTGCGGCGTAATGATGCGCACGTCGATGCCGCTTTTTGCGGCGGTGGTCAAGGCTTTGATGGTTTCGCCATCCAAAATCAGGTACGGTGTTGTGATGTAAACATAGCATTTTGCCTTGTTGATGAGGTTGAGGTAAACCGTTTCACCAACCGCTTCATCGTCCAGCGGATTGTCGGTAAACGGCTGGACAAAGCCCTGTGCGTTGCGTTCCAGCTTTGTGGGATAATATTTTTTGTAATCCTCCTTGGTTTGGCTGAGGTAATCCCACATCGACAGAAACATCGCTGTCAGGGAAAAGACCGCTTCTCCCTTGAGCATGATTGCGGTATCCTTCCAATGTCCATGCTTTTCGCGTTCATTGATATACTCGTCCGCGAGGTTGATTCCGCCGGTAAAGCCGACGTTTCCGTCGATCACACAGATTTTCCGATGGTCGCGGGTGTTGAATTTGCTGGAAAGGATCGGCACAAAGGGGTTAAAGATCCTGCACTTGATGCCCATTTTTTCCAGCGTTTTATTATATCCGGTGGGGAGCGTCATAATGCAGCCCATGTCGTCATAAATTAAGCGGACATCCACACCTTCAGCCACCTTTTGCCGGAGGATGCTGAGGATGGTGTTCCACATCTTTCCTTCCTGAATAATGAAATACTCCAAAAAGATGTATTTCTCCGCCTTTTTGAGTTCCTCCACCATCCGCTGAAATTTGATTTCACCCATCGGCAGATATTCGGTCGAGGTGTTTTTGTACGGCGGTGCAAATGCCCACCGCGAAATATAGGTGGACTGATTGACTACATCCGGTGGCATTTCTTCAATGCCCGAGTTTACGCTTACCTTTTCCACCACCGCAGCCATTTCCGAGCCGATTTGCCCCATCTTGTTTCGGATATATCTGCCGGTACGGTCGGAACCGAAAACCAGATAAAGCAGACCGCCGAAAACGGGCAGCAGCAAAATGGGGATCAGCCACGCGATTTTGTAGGCGGCATTGCTCTTGTTGTTGATGATGGCAAGCGCAAGGAAAAAGCTCAATGTGATACTGAACGCATAAAAATAAATGAAATAATTATTCAGATTCCACACAATGCACAGCAGTAAAAAAAGCTGAATCAAAATAAATACTGCTGTAATGACAACGCGATGTGTCAGAAAACGCATCATTTTCCTAATCACTTTTTTTCCTCCTCTATTTTCTCTTATTTTTCATCCTACCATATCTTTCGTCACTTTTCAATCGTTACTTTTTGAACAATTTTGTAAGTGCTCGTGATTTGCAAAAAAACAGCTTTGTTTGTATGCCGTCGCTTGTATTTTGAACAAAATGACCCTATAATAAATAGGTCTTGGAGGACATTAGTAAAAATTTGCGCAGAAGCAAACGTTGCACAGGATGAAAAATATCAGGATAGAGGGTGGTTTGTATGGATTAGAAAAAAATCTATACTTTTGAGGCGGTCATTCAAAAGGTTCCCGACATAGACGGCGCCTACGTTGAAATTCCGTTCGATGTAAAACAAACATTTGGCAAGGGCAGGGTAAAAAGGTACACGTCGAGTTTGACGATGTGCCGTATGACGGCAGCATTGTGCGGATGGGGACACCCTGCCATATTATCGGTATCCGCAAGGACATCCGTGCGAAACTGCAAAAGCAGGCAGGGGATACCGTCTTAGTCCGGCTGTGGGAACGTGACTGATACGAGAACGTATTTTCGGCGGGTCAGGGGAAATAAAACATTTTTCGCTTTTTGTGTTTTTTGTCAAAATAGACCTATAATTACAAAATAATTTTGAAACTTTTGACCTTTTTGACCAACTTTTTTGATTTTTTCTTCGATGACCTCTTGATTTTTTTCTTTGATATTGCTAAGATAAACACGTAATTTAAATGTGTTTTCTCTCCTTGCTTTGGTTCCTTGCACTGCAACTGCATTTACAAGTGCAGTTGCAAATATGGTGTAAGGAAATAGATTTGTGTAATAAAAAATAAGCAGATGCCGCATCGGTAACGATGCGGCATCTGCTTATTTTTTGTTTTGCGGTTTTTGTGCTGTCATGCTGCAAAAGAAGCGGTCGATAATAGCTTCTGAGGTGCGCTTGCAGTAGCTTGAAATGCTCGCAAGTCCCAACAGCATCGACGCCATATCCATCATATCCATTTTGTCAGGATAATTCTTCTCCATGTTTGAGACGATCAGATCGATCCCTTCTTTAAGATAGAGATGGTTCATCTGATTCTGTTTAAAAATTTCCTCCAAACCGTCTGTGCTGATTTCTTCCTCCATCAAAATGGTCATTACCTGTTTAATGTCGCCGATGGAAAGGATATTTTTGAGGTTGCAGATCATCAAAATCTGCAAAATCTGTTCCCGTGTATATTTTTTGCCGCGCATTGGACGGATCATTTTTTCTTTGCTGTAATTATTGACCATGGATTTTGTTAAGATCTTGTCCTTTTCGTGGCGGCGGTTTTCTCCGAGCTTATCCTCAAACAGCATCAAGATCTGGTCAATGTACAAATCCAGCTCTGGTATCTGCTCCGGCTCCAGTTTGTTTTGCTTCACCATCGAACTAAGCAGCGTTTCCATCTCTTCTTTGTTTACTTCCATTCCGGTGTGCCCCTTTCTGTCCAAATCTTTTTCTCTGTTTTTGGGCTTTGTCGTGATTTTATTACCATGACTATTGTATATTATTTTTGAATTTTTCGCAAGATGTATTGTAAAGCCTACCTTGATTTGTTATAATAAATAACATGAAGTGGTTTTAAAAACTATATTGTGTTAGGAGGAAAATGATGTATAGTTATTTTAAAAATGCTCGAGATCCTGTGAGCTGTTACACCCATTTTTTAGGGATTCTTTTTTCAGTTGCGGCAACGGCTTTTCTGGTTTTGCTGGATGGATTGGGCGGAAATTTCTCCGCGCGCATCATGGTGTCTGTGCTGATTTTTGGCGGTTCCATGCTGGCTTTGTACACCGCCAGCACTGTCTATCATTTTTATAACGGCGCGGTAAAGATTCAGGAACGCCTGCGCAAGCTGGACCATGCGATGATCTATGTGCTGATTGCAGGGACGTACACTCCCATCTGCTTAAAGTTTATGGAGGGCAGACATGGGATCATCTTTATTGGGACGATGTGGCTGATTGCAGTCTGCGGCATTGTGATGAAGCTGTGCTGGATGAATGCTCCACGAGCCTTGTACACCGCTTTTTATCTGCTGATGGGTTGGGCGATTATTTTGGATTGGAAGGCGCTGCAGGCAATTCCAGGCGGTGCAATCGCGCTGCTGCTGGCAGGGGGCATTGCTTATTCGATAGGCGCTGTCTTTTATATCCTCAAAAAGCCGAATATCAGTGATGCGTTTGGCTTCCATGAGCTGTTCCATGTCTTTATTTTGCTGGGAACATTTTTCCATTTCCTCACCGTTGTTTTTTACGTTGTTCTGTAAGAGAATATTGTTAAAGGGAACCCTCGAGGGTTCCCTTTTTTGTTGCTTTGGCAGGGCAGGGGAATCAATCCGCCTGTCTCACCGCCAGATTTACTTATCTTTTGTTTCGCTTGTTTTTGCCGCGCTGTTTAGGAGCCAGTGCAGCGATACCGATGCTGGAAAGTCCCAACAGAGACAGACAATACGTCGATTTTTACTAATTTTGTTTTTGAGCGATAAATCAAACTTTTTCGTTTAAATAAGGTGGACTTTTTCTTTATCATGGTG
>CAMNVW010000104.1 GCA_946563605.1 uncultured Clostridia bacterium
CGGGATTCCAGTCGTATGCACTCGTGCACGAGAAGAAAAAGGACTTGACGAGCTGCTCATGCAGGTGCAGTCTGTCGCAAAAAATCCGCCGCAAAAGGCGTTTCCTGTTCCTCTGCCAAAGGAAATTTCCCAAGCGGTCGAAACCGTCAGCAAAGCTGTTGAAAAGCTGATTCCTCCATCCTTGTCATCACAATGGGTCAGTCTGCGGCTGTTGTGTCCCGACAAAGAGATTGACAAAGGGCTCGATGACTTCCTTGGATTTTCCCTGCGTGAACATCCCGACGTATCCAAAGCCCTTGGGCAGGCGCAGCAAGCATTGGGGCAGCAGCAATACACCCAGCAGTCCCTGCGCGACCGAATCGTTTGTTCTCTTGTGCGGCAGGCAGAACAGCTTTATTCCGCCTGTGTCTTTACCACCGCTGGCGATTGTTCTGGTCACGGTCATTTTTCACAGGAGCTCGACCGCCGTCTTGACCGGATTTTTCTCAGTCCCAAAACTGGAATCCCCGTCATGCTGCTGTTGTTGTTCTTTGTGTTCTGGCTGACCATCACCGGCGCAAACTACCCTTCCGCAGTATTGTCAAAGGGATTCTTCTGGCTACAGCAGCGCCTGACCGAATTGTTCACCGCGCTGCACGCACCGGACTGGCTGCACGGTGCGCTGGTGCTCGGCGTTTATCGGGTGCTTGCGTGGGTCATTTCGGTGATGCTGCCGCCGATGGCTATTTTCTTCCCCATCTTTACCCTGCTTGAGGATTTTGGCTATCTGCCGCGCGTTGCCTTCAACCTCGACCACTGCTTTCAAAAGGCAAATGCCTGCGGTAAGCAAGCGCTCACCATGTGCATGGGCTTTGGCTGCAACGCCGCCGGTGTCGTCGGCTGCTGCATCATCGATTCCCCTCGCGAGCGATTGATTGCCATTCTTACCAACAGCCTTGTTCCCTGCAACGGGCGCTTTCCTTCGCTTATTGCGATCATCTCGATGTTTTTTATTGTGGGGCAGGGATTTTTCCCATCTCTTTTTTCGGCGTTGATCCTAACGTTCGTGATTTTGCTTTCGGTGTGCGCTACCTTTCTTTGTTCGCGGCTGCTTTCCAAAACCGTGCTGAAAGGAGAAGCTTCTTCTTTCGCGCTTGAGCTTCCGCCATACCGCCGCCCACAGATTGGCAAGGTGATCATCCGTTCCGTTTTTGACCGCACTTTATTTGTGCTTGGACGTGCGGCGGCGGTTGCCGCTCCTGCCGGTCTCATCATCTGGCTGATGGCAAACATCTCTTTGGACGGTCAAACGCTGCTGTCCATCTGCTCCCAATTCCTAGATCCGTTTGCGCATCTGTTCGGCATCGACGGCGTCATTTTGATGGCGTTTATTCTGGGATTTCCTGCGAACGAGATTGTTTTTCCCATCATCATGATGGCTTATCTGCAAAGCGCCACTCTGATGGAAACCGACAATCTATTGCAGCTGCACGCGCTTTTCACTGCAAACGGCTGGACGATACAGACAGCCGTCTCGGTTCTGATTCTCTGCCTGTTTCATTGGCCATGTTCCACCACGACGCTGACGATTTTTAAGGAGACCAAAAGTCTGCGATGGACGGCACTCTCCATTCTGCTGCCGACTGCCCTTGGGTTTGGACTGTGTTTTCTGCTCAATTTGTTTTGTTAAAAAAAAGGGATGTGCTTTCGCACATCCCTTTTTCTCTTATCGCTTTTGATATAAAATAATCTCCGGCTCTGCCCCATTGCAGCCATACTCGCAGACAAGCAAAAAATGGTCATCCGCTACCAATCCGTAGCATCGCTCGCTGTTCGGACGTTCCACCTGATTCCCCCAGTAAACGTTCTCATCGCAAAGGAATTTTGCTGTCTTTCCGTTTCGCAGGGGGTATTCCAGATTCACATAAAATCCGTTAAGCAAATTTAAATCGGCAATCTGAAGGTCTGGAATCTTCAAAGCGTTGATCTCTTTGATGAGTTTCTGTTTGCGCTCTTCCAATCCCTCTTTGCCAAATTGCTGAACCCAGTTTGCTGCAACGCACTGTCCGCCAAACGGGTGTCCCTTTGTTTTGACGCATCCTCCGCAGCTTTCTTTGTGGCTGCATTGATTGCAGCAATTCTTGCCGCAAATAGATGTCATAGTGACACACCCCTTGTTACTTTTCCTCTTTGAGATAGTGGTCAAACCACTCGGTAATCTCTTTGAGTCTGCGGATGCGGTGCTTCGGTTTGCCGGAACGGGACAGTTCATGGTTTTCTCCATGGAACAGGCAGATTCTCGACTCAACGCCGTGTACCTTCAGTGCGGAGAACATCTGATATGCTTCTACCATCCAGCAGCGGTAATCCTCATCCGAATGGATAAACAGCGTCGGTGTGGTGCATTTGTCCGCATATTGCAGCGGAGAATGTTTCCACGCTTTCTCCGGTTGTTCCCATGCATTGCCGCCCGCCTGATCCATACCAAAATAAGGTCCGATGTCGGACGTGCCTTCCATCGAAATCCAGTTCGAAATGGAACGCTGGGATGCCGCCGCTTTGAAGCGGTTTGTATGTCCGATGATCCAGTTTGTCATAAAGCCGCCGTAGCTGCCGCCGGTGACGCCGACTCTGCTGACATCAATCTGCGGATACTGCGCAAGAACATGGTCGGTAAACTGCATAATATCGTCGTAGTCCTCTTCGCCGTATTTTCCGCGGATGTCGGCAAATTGATCTCCTCTGCCATCGCCGCCGCGCGGATTGCAGAAGAATACAAAGTATCCTTCGCTTGCCCAATACTGCATCTCATGGAAGAAGCAGGTGCCGTAAACGGTCTTTGGTCCGCCATGAATATCCAAGATTGCCGGATACTTTTTCTGCGGATCATAGTCCACCGGCTCCAATACCCAGCCGTCTATCTCAACGCCGTCGCTGTCGGTAAAAGGAAGATATTTCGGCGTTACGACCGCTTTATTTTCCAGCGTCTTTTCGTTGATATGGCTCAGGCAAACTTCCTTGCCGTCCTCAAGGCAGTACACTTCCTGCAATTTGTCACCGCGCATCGCCACATAAACGATCACGTCGCCCTTTTTGTCCATGCAGTCAACCGAACCTTCGTCCGCTGTCAGGCTGACGATCCTGCCCTCAAAATCCACATGGTTGATTTTGGAGCTGTACCGCTCGGTTGTGATGTAAGTAACGCCCTGTTCATCGCTGACAAAGCTCTTTCCGCCGCCGTAACGGCAATCGGAACCAACGCTGCTGTAATACGGTCTGTCTGGTTTGGAGATCAGTTTCAGGCGGTGCTCTGCGCGGTCATATTCATACAAAGCAACGTTTTCGTTGATACCGTAATTTTTATTTTCGGTTGCCGCTACGATCAGCTTTTCGCCTGCGTATACGGCGTTAAAGATGTTCCAAGTATCCAATGGAATCAGCACATTTGACTGACCACTTGTGAGGTCAACTTCCACCAGTTCCTGTTTGAGGCTGACCACATCGTTAAACTCACTGCCGGAATACAGCAGCTTTTTGCAGTCGTCAGAAAGGGTATAACTCTCCAGCTGATACAGCTTGCCTGTCAGCGGCAAAAGGGTATTGCTGAGTGCATTGTAACGGTACAGACGGCTTCTTTGTTTGTTGGTGACACCCTGTCCGTTGCCCCAGAAAGGCAGCTCGTCACAGATGGTATAATCCTTCTCTTCTGCTCTGGATGCAAGCAGTTTTTGACGCTCTTCACGGGACATGGTGAAAAAGTCTTCCGGCAGATTATTGTCATAGCTAATCAAGGCAAGATATTCTCCGTCGCCCAGCTTTTTCAACGCCTGTACCGGCGCCGGAATGGTCATCACTTTTTTCGCTTCCCCTCCGCACAGGGAAATCGCGAAATAATCGGTGTAATATGCGTCAACGTCCTCTTTTTTGCTGTCACGTTTGGAGGCAAACAGAATCGTGCTGTCATCCAGCCACAAGAACGACCTTTCATCCTTGCCTGCGGTCAGCTGGCGGCACTCTTTGCTGCCTAAATCCACCGTCCAAATTCCTGCCGCATAGCCATCCTTTTCCTCATTGCTGCGGCTTACCACAAAAGCCGCCCGATGTGCGTTTGGACTTAACTGAAGGTTTGACAGGAAGTTAAAATGAACCAGTTCGTCTAACTTAATCCGTTCCATAAAGCAGTTTCACTCCTTTGAGCCATGAAAATGATTGTTGTTTCCTACACTGATTTATTTTAGCACATTTCCTATGGAAAGAAAATCATCTTTATTCACAAATAACCGCTTGATTTTCTTCTGTAAAAAACTACAATGAAGATATTCCGATATTCAGGTTTTGTCTTTCCTTTTAAGGAGGTGTTTTGATGGCAAAACCATCCCCTATCCCCAAGGCCTTCCGGTATCTCCCGCCAATCATAACCGTTCTTTTGATTGTGCTGTCCGTTTTGGTCGCCAAACATATGTCTTTGATGGGTCTGATTTCTTACACTCCGCAAAACTATCTGCTTGCATTTTCCGGTCTTATGCTGCTGTATGCAGTTAAATCGCTTTCGGTTATTTTTCCGCTTTCCGCGCTTTACATCGTTTCCGCCTTCTGGTTCGGTCCATGGTGGGCAATCGTGATCAACTACCTCGGTTTAATCGTCTGCGACAGTATCCCTTTTTTCATCGGCAGATATTTCGGCACAAGCGCCGTCGACCATCTCGTTCAAAAATATCCGAAGCTGCGTCAATTTCAGCAGCTTGGCATCTCCAATGAAATCATGCTGTCCTATATCCTGCGCATTGTTTCAGTCCTGCCAGGAGATTTATGCAGTCTGTTTTTGGGAGCCTGCTCTGTCAATTACCGCCGCTACCTTCTTGGCTCCTTGCTGGGATTATCCCCTATGATGATTCTGCACGTTTTATTTGCGGACATCCTGGTGGAAAGCGCTTCGGGAAGCCTTCTGTCGGCGCTCACTCCAGGCAATATCATCCTCATCATTTTACTGCTGGGTGCGTCCATCCTTTCTTCTGTCCTGCTCAACAAAAAATATTCTTCCAAAGAAAAATAAACGCTTTCCCTGCAAAACTATATGAGAGGAGATCTCCTTATGGCAAATACTACTTCCCGAAACTGCATCCTGATCAACGGCACCATGGGCATTGGAAAAACGACCGTATGCCGCGAATTGATGCAGCTTCTGCCGCAAAGTGTGTTTCTGGATGGAGACTGGTGCTGGTACAGCCATCCCTTCACCGTGACAGACCGCACCAAGCAGGTAGTTATGGAAAACATCGGCTTTATGCTGCAAAATTTCCTGCAATGTCCCGATTACCAAAACATCATTTTCTGCTGGGTCATGGATCATCAGGAGATTTTGGACGAGGTGATCAGCCGCATCCAGCCGTCCCTTGGGAATACAAAGCTTCACTGCATCACTCTCACAGCCGACGCCGATTCCCTGCTTTGCCGTTTAAACAAGGACATCGAAAACAGCGTGCGTTCCGCGGACATTCTCGAAAGAAGCCTTAACCGGCTTCCTTTGTACGATTGCCTTCCTACCCATCATCTGGATACTTCCATTCTGACACCGCACCAAGCTGCGAAAAAAATTCTGAACCTCATCGAGCAGTAAAAAAAGCATCCCAATTGGGATGCTTTTTTTATGTATCGG
>CAMNVW010000105.1 GCA_946563605.1 uncultured Clostridia bacterium
CACAAGCTATGCGACAGAAGTAATATTTATCATCATCTTTTATCTCTCCATTCACCTTTCATGAAGTAAAAGTCCCATTTTTTTGTTAAAATTGATATTTGTTTCGTGATTTTGTATAATTTAATTTGCAAAATTTATTTAAACAGCCGGTTTTTTTTCGATATTTTCTAAGATTACGACTTATTTTTTAATGATTTCATAAAATATTCATATTTGGTCTACAATCTATTGAATTTGATTTTTACTTGCTGTATAATAATTCTGTCAAGAAGTAAAAAGGATATCCGAGTATCCTTTTTCTTTTGAGGAAATTTTCTCAAATTTTTAAAATTCTTAGAAGGGGTGTTTTTATGTATTTACCTTTGCTTGGCGTAGTAGTAGTTATCATTGGTTTTGCCATCAAGCTTGAACCAATCGCTATTATTTTCGTCTCCGCCATCGTAACGGCTGTCTGCGGTGGAATCAATGTTGTTGATCTTCTGACCACCGTTGGTACCACCTTTGTTGCCAACCGTAACCAGCTGATCACCATCATCCTGATGATTCTGACCGGTACTTTGGAGAAAAACGGTCTGAAAGAGGCTGGCGCTGCCCTGATCAAAAAGGCAAGAGGTCTGACCACCGGTATGCTGATTGCTATCTGGGGTGTTCTGGATCAGATCTTTATCATCTTCAAAATCCCGATCGGCGGTATTCCTTCCTATGTTCGTCCAATTATGATGCCTATGACCCTTGGTATCGTTGAATCCAAAGGTTATGAAATCAATCCTGAACACGAAGAAACCATCAAAGCTCTGTATGGTAAGGATCACAATATGTCCAACTTCTTCGGTCAGTGTCTGTTCGCAGCCAACTCTTCTGTACTGCTCATCCAGTCCACACTGGCAAGCATCGGCACCGATGTTGACGTAATGCAGATCGTAAAGGTTCAGATCCCAGTTGCTATCTTTGCAATGGCTGTCAATGCTGCCCAGACTCTTATCGTCGACGGCCGTCAGGTTAAGAAACATTACCCTGATCTTTATAAAAAAGCACCTAATGCTGCAAACTAAGCAGAAGGAGGAATATATAGATGTTATCTTATTTTACAAATCCAGAGATTACTGTCTCTAACAAGCTTGTACAGATCATGTACCTGCTGTCTGGTCTCTTCTGCATTTACTGCGGTGTTCGCGCTTGGATGAAAAAAGACACCAAATACTACATTCCAACCGGTTTGTTCTGGGCTACCCTCGGTGTCGTTGTTGCTTTCGGTCAGTGGCTGCCACCTCTCGTTTCCGGTATCCTGGTAGCAATCACCTGTGTACCTGCTGCTTTGAAGATGGTTAAGCGCGGCAATCTGCAGTCTCCTTCGAAAGAAGAACAGCAGAAAAACTTCCAGAAGATTGGTATGAAGATCTTTATCCCTGCGTTCGGCGCCGGTATATTCTCCATTCTGATCTCCGTATTCCTCAAGGGCTGGAGCTCTTTGCTTGGTTCTTTGTTCGCAACCATCGTCGGCGTTATCCTGCTGGTTATCTGGAATAAAGAAAATAAAGCAATGACCTTCCTGGAAGAAGGTCGTCGATTCCTGGATATGACCAGCGCGGTTTACATCATGCCTCTGCTGCTGTCCTGTCTGGGCGCAATCTTTACCAAGGCTGGTGTAGGCGATGCGTTTGCAAACATCTTTGGTAAAATCATCCCATCCGGCAATGTTTACATCGGTATTATCGCTTACGCGGTTGGTATGATGCTGTTCACCATCATCATGGGCAACGCTTTCGCTGCTATCACTGTTATGACCGTTGGTATCGGTGTTCCATTTGTTATGAGCCTTGGTGCAAATCCACTGTACATGGTAACACTCGCAATGACCTGCGGTTACTGCGGTACCTTGCTGACTCCTATGGCTGCTAACTTTAACATCGTACCTGGTGTATACCTCGAGGTTAAAGACAAATACTCCATCATCAAGATGCAGGCTATCCCATCTATTTTGATGCTGGTATTCCAGATCGTTTATATGTGCCTCATGGTAAACGCATAATTTGATACTTTTTACTTTTGAGGGGTCTGGTCAAACAGACCCCTCAAAAAATTTTCAGGAAGGATGTGTGTGTAATGGCCCTGACTATTCATCAAGGCGCCGATATTGTCATTCACCGTTGGTGTCAGATAAAACCTGATGAAAAGGTTCTGATTATCTCCGATGAAACCCACGTGCAGGAGAGCTTTGCCCTTTGGCAATCTGCTCAGGACGCCGGTGCTTTTGTTGTCATGATCACCATCCCTGAAAACTGCTCTCAGCCTGGTTTTTTGTTCGATTCCATGCTGGAATTTTTTCTTAGAAATGACGTTATTATCGGTGCAACCAATTTTTCTCTGATCACTACCCGCGCTGTACGCGAGGTTCTGTCCCACGGAAGCCGGTTTCTTTCTCTGCCGCTTTCCTCCAACAACGGCTGTTCTGCCCTCTCCTTTGATTTTATGGATATGGATCCACTGGACGCACAGCAGACCGCCTCCGGTATGCTAAAAGCTCTGCGTCAGGCGGACACCGTACACATCACCACTGCGCTTGGAACAGACCTGACCTTAGGCAAAAAAGGCCGCGACCCCGGACTTTTTAACGGTATGACCGATCAGCCGGGGAAAATCGGTTCCTCCAGCTTTGAAATTTACATCGGTATCGAAGAAACCGCCACCACCGGACAGGCTGTTGTAGACGGTTCTCTGGGGTATATTGGGGTGCCGTCGCAGCCGATCCATCTGACTTTCCAAAACGGAAAGCTCATCGAAATCGAAAATCATGCCGCCGGAAATCATCTGAGATCTTATATGGACAGCTTCAATGACCCTGGCATTTATGTTGCCGGAGAGCTTGGCATTGGTCTGAACAAATGCTCCCGCTGTCTTGGCAACTGCTATATTGAGGATGAATCCACCTTTACCACCTTTCACATCGGCATGGGCAGAAATCTTGCGCTCGGCGGTATTCACGACGCTGCCGGACACTTTGATCTGGTCTTTAAAAACCCGACCATTTTTGCCGGAGATACCCTGATTATGAAGGATGGTCTGCCTGTTGTTTAAAAAATTCGCCATACTCCAGTTTGAATATGAGCATCACACCAAAATACAATAAAAGGGAGTTGTTATTATGAAAGTTTTAGTTACCGGTTTCCAGCCATTTGGAAAGGATACCATGAACCCATCTTACGAGGCTGTCAAACTTCTGCCGGATGAGATCATGGGTGCACAAATCGTAAAAGAGGAAATTCCGGTCGTATTCCGCAAGGGCGGAGAGGCTGTACAGGCTGCTGTACGCCGTGAACAGCCGGACATCGTCCTTCTGGTCGGACAGGCAGGCGGAAGAACTGCAATGAACGTTGAACGTGTTGCAATCAACTGCGAGGATTGCCCTCCAAACTTCCCTGACAACGACGGCAACACTCCTCAAGGCGAAAAAATCTATGCGGACGGTCCTGACGCTTATTTTGCTACCGTTCCAATCAAAGCGATGACCCAGAAGATGGTTGACAACGGCGTTCCGGCAGTCATTTCCAACACCGCCGGAACCTATGTATGCAACGATTTGATGTACCACCTGCTGCACCAGCTGCACAACGAATTCCCGAACGCACGCGGCGGATTCATCCACGTTCCATACGCAACGATTCAGAACTATCCTAAATTTGCTTCCATGACAATCGAACAGATGGCTAAAGGCTTACAGCTGTGCATTGAGGCTTCTATCGAAAACCAGAACGACATTGACGCTGCAAGTGGCGCTACCCACTAATTCCCTTTGAAACTTCTTGAAACTTCTAAACAAGCCCCTGAACATTTTTCAGGGGCTTGTTCCTTACCTAATGGGAGGTCTTTTTATGTTTTCTTTTTTCAAACGCAAACCGCCGTTCACCGTCAGGGTGAAAGAATATGAAACCAGCAAATACATCGCTGGCATGAAGGTCAACACCGACAAAGGCAGCATCAAAAAGGATGTCGGCGCGCTTCAGAAACGCTTTCAGGACAACCGCGAGCTGCTGCAAGACCGCTCCAATCCAAGCGCTACGCTGGTCGTTTGCGGCAAACCAAAAAGCAACGGCTACTTTTCCTATTTTGTCGGCGATTTAGTGGACAGCCCTGCTCAGCCGGATGATTTTACTATTGTGGAGCTTGTTCCCGGCAAATACGCCTATGTTACCATCGACTTCAAGGACCCGTCCGACCTGACCTTCGCGATTGCAAAGGCAAAGCAGAAATTCTTCAGCAAATGGCTTCCTTCCTCTGGATATCGGGTCAAAGAAGAGATTGAATCCATCGAACTGTACGACCGCCGCAGCAATATTGCGCTTGCATCGATGGATCTAATCTTCCCTCTGACAGAAAAATAGTCAAATGAAAGTTGTAGATTCCTCAATATCTCCTGTGATTTGATAAAGGCTGTTTTATTTTAACAAAAATCCTTTACTTTTCACATTTTTTCTTGTAAAATTGTATGAGTAACACTGCATTATTTTTTTATCACTTTTTTAAAAGTTTTGCAAATGCTCTTATCACAAAAGGACGGGAAAAATATGGACGTTATTCAAAGAATTCACAGCTTATATCCTGAGATGACCAAAAAGCAGAAAAGCATTGCCGACTGCCTGCTGGAGTCCCCTGAAGATATTTCCTATATCACACTGACGCAGCTAAGCCAACGCACCTCTTCCTCTGAACTGACCCTTCTGCGCTTCTGCCAGAAGATAGGCTACGCAAATTTTCTGGAGCTAAAGACCGCGTTTCGGGAATACACGCAAAACATGGTCAAGATGCTGTCCGCGCCGCAGTATTTTGTTCCTGATGTGACCATCACCGACATCGACGGCAAATCGGAATTTCTGCGGCAAATCTGCCGCGAGGAATCGGAAGCGAGTAAAGAATTTTTTTCCTCGCTGGATTTAATCTCCATCATCTCCGCCGCCGAAGCCATCCGCGCCAGCAAACGCATCTTTATCTGCGCGCACGCCATCTCCCACATTTTGGCGGAATTTTTGCTTGCCAGATTACGGCTGCTCTACTTTGACGCTCATTTGATTGACATTACCGATGCGAATGATACGCAGGAAAAACTCAATCAGCTGACGCCGGAGGATCTTGTTATCTTCATCGCTTTTCCAAAGTATTATTATCCCTTGGGAAGCATTGCGAAAAACGCATTTTCGCGCGGCTCGACCTTGATGACGATTACCGACAGTCCCTCTTCTCCGACGGTGCAGTACAGCAAACATCTGCTGCTGTGCCACACCTCGACCAAGGTCTTTTACAATTCGCTGACCTTGCCGATGGCGCTTGCGAATCTGCTGCTCTCCTATCTTGTGATTGACCTCGGTCCAGATTACCGCAGCCGCGATTTGAGCAACGCTCCAACCAATAAACCATCCGAACAGTAAAAATTGTAACTGATTTTTCAGTTCATAAAAAAAGGACAGCTTTTAGGCTGTGCTTCGTAAAACAGTGAAACCGACCAATGATTATAATCATTGGTCGGTTTTTTATGTTATGCACTGGCGCGGCAGCGACCAAGGCTTCCTTGTGGTGTATGTGTCAATCCCTCCGTCTCGGCTCACGCCGAGCCACCTCCCTTTACACAAGGGA
>CAMNVW010000106.1 GCA_946563605.1 uncultured Clostridia bacterium
AAAGTTCCCGAGGGAGTGGGGCAAGTAGCCCCACAATAAGTTTGTAGAAGCTAAGGAGAATGGAACGCAGTTCCATTCTCAAGGTCGCACAACACAGAGCCAGTTTCTGCACAATAACAAAAGTGCGACTTGGTGTGGGGGTCGCAACCCCCACATGGGGTAAAAGGGGGTACGACCACCTTTAAAACGAAATCTCCTTTGAAAAAGAGAACAGCCTCTGCAAGTTTTCCTGATCGGTTATGCAGGTGCCAAGCGGATTGGATTTTCCCGAAGCGTAGCTTCCGTGAAAATCCGTGCCGCCGGTGACAATCAAATCGTATTTTTTACACAGCGCCAGCAGTTCCTTTTGGTCTTCGGGGGTGTTGCGCGGATGATAGACCTCGATGCCGTTGATCAGACCGGATGGAGCCAGCTTGTTCACCAGCTCCATCGACTGGTAAACGCTGGGATGGGCAAAAACGGCAATGCCGTGCGCGCTTCTGACCGTCTCCAAAACTTCATCTAATTTTGGATAAGCGGTTTTGACAAGGCAGCGTCCGCCGTGGTCGGAAAACAGCTCTTTGTAAAGGCTGCCGTAAACGGTGGTATCGTAGCCGAGGTCGAGCAGCGCCTGCATGATGTGTACCTTGTAGATGGAATTGCTTGCCGCTGCATAGCGCAGGATATGTTCCGGTGTAACGGGAAAATAACGGGTGACTCTGCGAATCATTTCCTCACCGGAACGGCGGCGTTCCTCCATCGTGCGGTTGAGCAGTCCTGCAAGACGGTCGGGTTTGTGCGGCAGGTAACACAGGATGTGTACACGACGTCCGGTGGATTCGTCGAAGCTGGAAATCTCAACGCCCGGGATGACGGTCAATCCGTATCGTTTCCCCAATATTTCAGTGCGGGAGACGCCGGACATGGTATCGTGGTCGGTAATGCTAAGCACGTCTAATCCGGCGCGTTTCGCATAAAAGACAATGTCCTCCAAATTGGTCGAGCCGTCCGAGAGTTTGCTGTGACAATGTAAATCGCCAATCATCATTATCTTTCCCTCCTTATTACACAAAAGAATTTTCTGAAATTCTTTTTCATCTGTTTTTCTCAACGTCTTTTATTATAATCTAATTCACAATTTCTGTCCATGATTTCCTGTAAAAAATGGTGATTTTTCCAATGAAAGATGAAAATGCAGGCTTCAAGAGTATGTTGTCATGCAATTTCGGTTCCTGCGGCAATAAAAAAAGTATGCAAGCGGATGTTTTTTTGGTATAATAAAAAGACAAGTTATGAGGAAAGGAACTATCAGTTTCACATGATGAGCTATACCATAGATTTTGCAAAATTTACGTCCGTCTTTGCAGTGCCTGCTCTTTCGGAGCAGACCTTGTGTACCGCCTCAGCCGAAGCGCTGAAGGTGCTGCTGTATCTGATGCAGAATCAGACGCGGCAGATCGAACCCAAATATCTTGCGGACCGCTTGATGATCCCACAGCAGCAGGTGCTGGATGCGCTGGATTTTTGGGCGCAGGAGGGATTGCTCCGACAAAGCGGCAGGGAAGAAGGGTACACACCGCCTATACAAACGCCGGCTAAAAAGGAGCAGCTGCCCAAAATCGAGCAGGCGTCGCGGGTGTCGGTGGGACTGAAAGCGCAGCAGAAAACAATGACGATCGACGAGATCCACACACTTGCGCAGGATGACGCCGGTATCCAGCAGCTGGTGGAAGCGGTTCAGGTGCAGATGGGAAAGGTTTTGACCCGCAGCGAGATCGAAACGCTAGTCTCATTTTATACCTATGCGGGTTTGCCGCCGGAATATATCCTGCTTGCGGCGGCGCACTGCTGCGCACAGAATCGGGCGAATATGCGTTCGCTGTCAAAGCTTCTCACCGATATGATGTCCCAAAACATTTATACTTATGAGCAGGCGGAGGAATATCTGGATCGCTGCCATCAGCAGGATACCGCACAGGGACAGGTGCGTTCGGCGTTCGGCATCCACGACCGTTCACTGACGCGGCAGGAGCAAAAATATATCGACACCTGGTTTTTGGAGTACCGCTTTGATATTTCGATGGTGAAGCTGGCTTATGAGCGCACCATCAACCAGATCGGCAAGCTGTCCTTTCCGTATATCAATAAAATTTTGACCAGCTGGCATGATAAAGGCATTACCACCGCAAAGGATGCGGCATCCGAGCGGCAGATGTCAAAATCGGACAAGGGAGAAACTTCCTCCATTGATTTTGACCAGATTCAGCAGTTTATCACCTACGGCGGCGTGAAGCCGAAGGCATAACAAGCCAAACTGGTCTTGCCCATGTTGAACAACGAACGAGAGGGGGATTTTGTATGGGCTTTCCAAAAGAGATTTATGACCGTGCATCGGCGGTGCTGTCGGAGCGCAGGCAGTATGCGAAGGAGCAGACGCTTGTCCGCCGCCAGCAGATTTATTCCCTGCTGCCGCAGATTGAACAGATTGACAAACAGCTTTCGCAGATCGGCATGAAAACGATTCAGGCGGTGGCAGGCGCGCCGGATGAGCTGGATAAAATACTGGAGCGGTTAAAACAGCAGAGTCTGGGACTGCAAAAACAGCGTGAAGATTTGCTGACAGCCGCAGGACTGATGGAAATTTATCATGACGACAACCACGCCTGCAAAAAATGCAAGGACACGGGTTATGTCGGCACGAAAAAATGCGAGTGCTTTCAAAAGCTGCTGAGGGAGGCGGCGTTTGATTCGCTGGGAGCGGTGTATCCGCAGAACTGCCGATTTTCTAATTTTTCGCTGGATTATTACAGCGCGCAGACCGCGCCGAACGGCATCAATCCGCGCGAAAAAATGGCGCAGATAAAAAATTTCTGCATCGAGTACGCAAGGAATTTTTCGATGGGAAGCCATGCGCTGGGAAAACACCAGCCGCCGTCGGAAAGCTTGCTGTTTATGGGCAACACAGGACTTGGCAAGACGCATCTTTCTCTGGCGATTGCCGGAGAGGTCATCAACAAAGGCTATGGCGTGGTGTACGGTTCGGCGCAGAATCTGCTTGCAAAGCTCGAAAAGGAAAAGTTTCAGTTTTCCTATCAGCAGGAGGAAGAACAGAGCTATCTTTCGCTGGTGCTGGACTGTGACCTGCTGATTCTGGACGACCTTGGCACCGAGTTTTTGAGCCAGTTTGTCACATCGACCATTTACAATATCATCAATACACGCCTGCTGGAAGGAAAACCGACCATTATCAGCACCAACCTCAGTTTTCAGGACATCAGCAAGCGTTACACCGACCGTTTGGCGTCCAGATTGTTTGGCGGTTATATACAGTTTGAATTTGTCGGACGGGATATTCGTATCCAAAGCAAGATTATGGGGTGAGTTTATGTATACTGAAAAAGAGCGCGCAAAGCTTTTGATACAGGCGGCGACGGTTGTATCCACCTATCCCGAGATCGAGGGGATTGTACAGGTGGGTTCTGGAGTGGAGGGCTTTCCAGATGAATATTCGGACATCGACCTGATTTTTTCCGTCTTTTCGGAAAACCAGATTCAGCCGGTCAGAAAACGGCTGGACAAGCTGTTTACCGACGCTTTGTACATCCGTGAAAAGCCGCTTGACGGCGGAATGTTTTTGTATATCTTTTTGAAGAACGGTTTGGAGTTTGACGTGGTGCTGCTGCCGACCGAAAAATTGCAGGTGCGTTCTGCACAGTGGAAAATCATCACCGACAAAACCGGACAGGTGCTCAACCGGATGCACGATTCCCAGCTGGAGGGAATCGAGAACCAGACATTTCGGAATACGCTGCTCGAGTGGGAGTTTGAGATCATCTATGCGCTGCGCGGGATTTTGTTTGAGATACAGCGCGAAAACTTTTTGTATGTACTTTCCCGAATGGAGTTTGTCCGCGACAAACTGATTCGTCTGGAATGTAACTATGAAAAAAAGGAGCAGCACCAGTTTAAAGATTACCGCACGCTGGATAAAGACTTTCAGATGCGGCTGCGTGCTACCTATCCGCACGAGTTTGCGCGTCAGCCGATGCTGGTCTGCACGCAAAAGCTGCTCCAGCTGTTTTTAAAGCAGCACAGCGACAATAATATGTGGGAGATCGACAGCCGTATCCTGGACATTTTGAAAATATAAACACTGCAAAACTCAAAAAAGGGGGATGACAGATGATAAAAGGTCAGTTGCTGCAGGCGGTGCAGACCAATCTGGTTGAAAATGTAGCCACTGTCAGCGAACAATTCCGGAAGAACTGGCAGCAGGCGATTGATAAGCTGTGGCAAAACAGAGGAAATATCCTGTGGAATCTGGTTTTGATTGCGGCAGTTTTCCTGCTGTCAAAGCTTGTGCTGAAGCTGGTGTCATCGGCGACCTCCCGTGTGATGAAGAATCCGAAATATCAGGGCAACACGCCGGCGTCGAGGAGGACAAGGACGCTGATGACGCTGCTGCGCAGTGTGACGCGGTATCTGGTTTACTTTGTAGCCATTTTGATTATCTTGAGCATCCTCGGCATGGGCAAGCCGCTGAATAATCTGCTGGTGACTGCTGGTATCGGCAGCTTGGCGATTGGTTTTGGCGCACAGAATCTGGTGCGGGACGTTGTGTCGGGCATCTTCATGATTTTTGAAAACCAGTTTTCGGTGGGGGACTATGTAAAAATTGGCGATGTCGAGGGCACCGTCGAAGCCACCGCCATGCGTGTGACCTATCTGCGCTCATTTAAGGGCAACCAAATCATCATCCCCAACGGCAACATCACGCAGGTGATCAACTACAACAAAGGCGCGTCAGTAGCGGTGCTGACGATTCCAACGGCGTATGAAGCGGACACGCGCAAGGTGATTGAACTGATTGACCGCACGATGCGCCAGTATGCCAAGGAACACGCCGACTTGATAGAGGAGACGCCCTTTGTGCAGGGAATCACGAATTTTAACACCTCGAGTGTAGACATTGGCGTTATCTGCAAGGTAAAGCCGCTGAAACAATGGGAGGTCGAGCGTGGGATGCGCCTTGCCATCAAGGAAGCGTTTGACGAAAACGGATTACAATTTCCGTTTCAGCACGTTGTTACCGTTCCATACCAGAAGCCGGAGGAGATCGTATCCAAGGAAGATATTTTTGCGCCGAAGGGGGATTTGTTTGCCCCCAAGGAATCGCCGTCGATGGAGCCGGAGCTTGAGGATTGGCAGATGGTGGATGCCGACGATATAGAGGAATAAAAAAAGCTGGCGCAAAGTCCCAGTTTTGTGAAAACGAAATAAAAGTTTTGTCAACTTTTTCAAAAGTTGCGGGTTTTTAGGGCAGCGCCCTAAATCGCTCGTCGCAACGAGCGAAACGCCTTTATCGTCAGGCGCATTTTTGAAAGTTTGAAAACTTTTTGCAAGAGAAAAAGTTTTCAAAAACTGATTACGAGAACAAATCCCCACTCCAAAATTATCCGGTGGATGATTTTGGACAGTAGAAACTTTTATGAAAAAATATAAAATAAAAACCGCCAGTTGCATCCAATGAAAAATGCTTCTGACGGTTTTTATTTTTGTTTTATTATTGGATGCTGTCCCAACTGCCTGCCGCTTACGCTGGGGTACTACCGTACCCCAGTGAAGTTGACCCCCCATCCTAAGGCT
>CAMNVW010000107.1 GCA_946563605.1 uncultured Clostridia bacterium
GTATATGCAGGTTTGTATGTTCAGACCGGCAGAAAGAAAAAATTTAATCGTGAGGATGAACGATATGGAAAAAACCAAAGGCGAGCAGCTTCAGGAAGAACTGACCATGAAGATGGTCAACGGTACCACCCGTCTGTCTGACGAAGAGATCGAAAAGGCATACGACTATGCTGAAGGCTACAAAAAATACATGGATGCAGCCAAGATCGAAATGGAAGCAGTTAGAGAGGCAATCAGACAGCTCAAGGAAAACGGTTATGAGGAATTTGTAGCAGGCAAAAAATATCAACCAGGCGAAAGATTCTACTACAACAACCGCGGAAAATCCCTGATTTTCGGTACGATGGGTAGACGCCCAATCGAAAAAGGTGTTAAAATCCTGGCAGCTCACGTAGACTCTCCAAGACTGGACCTGAAACCAAGCCCACTGTTTGAAGAAGCTGAACTCGGCTACTTTAGACCACATTACTACGGCGGTATCAGAAAATACCAGTGGCCAACCATTCCGCTGGCTCTGCACGGCGATGTTTACAAGAAAGATGGTTCCTGTGTCACCGTTACCATCGGTGAAGATGAGAACGATCCAATTTTCTGCGTAACCGACCTGCTGCCACATCTGGCTTCTGAACAGAAATCCCAGACTCTGGGTGAAGCATTCAAAGGCGAATCCCTGAACATCCTGATCGGTTCCAGACAGTTCAAAGATGAGAAAGCTTCCGAGAAGGTTAAACTGAACCTGCTGAAGATTCTCAACGAGAAATATGGCATCACCGAAAGAGATTTCCTCGGTGCTGAGCTGAGCGTTGTTCCAGCTCTGAAAGCGCGCGACCTCGGTCTTGACAGAAGCATGATCGGTGCTTACGGCCATGACGACCGCGTTTGCTCTTACACAGAGATGACTGCTGAAATTGCAAACACCAACCCAGAATGGACTTCTGTTGTTATCTTCGCAGACAAAGAAGAAACCGGTTCCAACGGCAACACCGGTATGCAGGGCAGATTCCTTGAATACTTCCTGGCAGAGCTTGCTGAACCATACGGCGTTCCAGTAAGACGTGTACTTTCCAACTCTAAATGTCTGTCTGCTGACGTAAGCGCTGCTTTCGATCCATCTTTCGCAAGCGCATACGAAAAACAGAACACTTCCTACCTCAACTACGGTATTTGTGTTATCAAATACACCGGAGCAGGCGGTAAGAATGGCACCAACGACTGCAATGCAAAATTTGCAAGCCAGGTTTACGCTCTTCTGGACAAAGCAGACGTTGTATGGCAGTTCGGTGAACTTGGTAAAGTTGACCAGGGCGGCGGCGGCACAGTTGCTAAATTCATCTCTGCACTGGACGTTGACACCATCGATATCGGTGTTCCAGTTCTGTGTATGCATGCTCCAATGGAGATCATCTCTAAGGTTGATCTGTATGAAACACATCGTGGTTTCTACGAGTTCCTGGTTGCAGATATCGACTAATTTGTTACATAAAAAGGCTTTCGGCATTTTGCCGAAAGCCTTTTTTCTTATATCGATATTGTGTTCAGCGCACGAATATGCTACTATAATAAAAATAAGGGGGTGCGATGATGGGATTTGGAATGTTTGGGCTGATTGATACGCTGTTTCCGGTTTTTTTCACCGTTATTTTTTTCATAGTCATCGGCGTTTTTGTCGTTACTATTGTCAAAGGAATCGGAGAATGGAACCAAAACAACCACTCGCCGGTTTTGACGGTGGATGCTGTGGTAGTAAGCAAACGGGAGAGCCACTCGCACCATCACCATAACGACGCCAACGGGGTCGGTCACACCACGACCAGTACCAGTTATTACGTTACCTTTGAGGTAACAAGCGGGGATCGAATGGAATTGGGTTTGTCCGGCAGGGAATATGGGATGCTTGCAGAGGGTGACCGCGGAAAGCTGACGTTTCAGGGGACGCGCTACAAGGAATTTCAACGAACCATCTAGGCGGCAGGAAATTGTACGGAATCTCAGGAGAAACAAAAGGGTGTTTACCGGAAGCTTGTTCCTTCTTGTGATGGCAGCGTTTGCAGGATATTGGGGTGTTGGAAGGATGATAACAGGCATTTTGCAGATGTCAAGACGCTGGTTATCTAAATCATCAAGCAAAAATTTAGCATATATAAACAAAACTCCGATTAAAAAATCGGAGTTTTTCTGATGCTGAAAGGTGCCGGAAAGATTGACTTTCTGGCACAAATATAATATAATATTATAATGTATCAAAATGGCTACTTGTGTATTTAGCTAAATATATTGTAGCATAGCAGAAATGAAAATTCAATACCTTTTTGCAAAATATTGGATTTTAAAAGGGAAAATTTGTACATAATAGACAACTGTTAAAATATACGGATTGGAGTGGATCAGCCTATGGTGAATGTTAAGCCGGTACAACTGGGTAAAAATGTTCGAATGAGCTTTTCTAGGATCGACGAGGTTTTGGAGATGCCAAACCTGATTGAAGTTCAGAAAAACTCCTACAAATGGTTCCTTGAGGAAGGCTTGAAGGAAGTATTTAAAGATATGTCCGAAATCTCAGATTATCAGGGCAATCTGGTGCTTGACTTTATCGACTACCACCTCGATGAAAAGACCAAATATACCATCGAAGAATGCAAAGAGCGCGATGCAACATATGCAGCGCCTTTGAGAGTTCGTGCAAGTCTTTTGAACAAAGAGACCGGTGAAGTAAAAGAGCAGGACATCTTCATGGGCGATTTTCCGGTTATGACGCCAAGCGGCACATTCATTATCAACGGTGCGGAACGAGTTATCGTTTCCCAGTTGGTGCGTTCCCCAGGCGTATATTACGGTATGTCCCGCGATAAAGCAGGTAAGGAACTGTACACAACAACGGTTATTCCAAACCGCGGCGCATGGCTGGAATATGAGACCGACTCCAATGATGTGTTCTATGTCCGCATCGATAAAAACAGAAAGCTGCCAGTTACAACCTTTATCCGTGCGCTGGGACTTTCCAGTGATGCGCAGATTCTGGAGTTCTTTGGCGATGACACAAGAATCGTTGCAACCATCGAAAAGGACAGCACCAACAATACAGAAGAAGCGCTTTTAGAGGTTTACAGAAAACTGCGCCCAGGCGAACCGCCGACAGTGGACAGCGCACAGTCCCATCTGAATGCACTGTTCTTTGACGCAAGAAGATATGACCTGTCTCGAGTAGGACGTTACAAATACAACAAGAAACTGGGCATCGCTTCCAGAATCAACGGTCACATCGTGGCAGAGCCGATCATCAACAGCCGCACAGGCGAAGTGATGGCAGAACCGGATGAAGTGCTGACCCGTGCAAAAGCAGAAGAGATCGAGCGCGCAGGCGTTGACACCGTATTCCTCAAATCCGGCGACAAGACCGTAAAGGTTATCTCCAACGGCATGGTCGATCTGATGGATTACGTTTCCTGCTATACAGCCGACGAGCTTGAGGAAATTGACTTAAATGAGAAGGTGCGTTTCTCTGTACTCTGTGAAATCCTTGACAGCTGCAATTCCGATGAGGAACTGCGCCAGATGCTGAAGGACAGAGTGGACGACCTGATTCCAAAACACATCATCAAAGATGATATTTTCGCAACCATCAACTATGTCTGCTGTCTGGGCAACGGCATCGGCTCCACCGATGATATCGACCATCTGGGTAACAGAAGAATCCGTTCCGTCGGCGAGCTGCTGCAGAACCAGTTCCGCATCGGTTTCTCCAGAATGGAACGTGTTATCCGCGAGAGAATGACCACACAGGCGCAGGATATGGAAGTCATTACCCCACAGGCACTGATCAATATCCGACCGGTCGTTGCGGCAATCAAAGAGTTCTTTGGTTCCTCTCCGCTGTCTCAGTTCATGGATCAGAACAACCCTCTGGCAGAGCTGACCCACAAGAGACGTCTTTCTGCGCTGGGTCCTGGCGGTCTTTCCAGAGACCGTGCCGGATTCGAGGTTCGAGACGTACATTACAGCCATTACGGAAGAATGTGCCCTGTTGAGACCCCTGAAGGTCCAAACATTGGTTTGATCTCCTACCTGGCTACCTTTGCAAGAATCAATAAATATGGCTTTGTAGAGGCTCCTTACCGCCGTGTAGATAAAGAAACCGGCAAGGTGCTTGACGAAGTAGAATACATGACTGCCGACCGCGAGGATGAGTTTATCGTTGCACAGGCGAACGAACCTCTGACCGAAGAAAATACCTTCGCAAACAAGATGGTTTCGGTTCGTCACCGCGACATGGTTAAAATCGTTGAGCGCGAGCAGGTAGACTACATGGATGTATCGCCAAAGATGGTAGTATCCGTCGCAACAGCGATGATCCCATTCCTTGAAAACGACGATACCAACCGAGCTCTGATGGGTGCGAACATGCAGCGTCAGGCAGTTCCGCTTTTGAAAACCGAAAATCCAATCGTTGGAACCGGTATGGAATATAAAGCAGCTGTTGACTCCGGCGTCTGCGTTGTTTCGGATGTAAACGGTGTTGTTGACAGGGTTGACGCAAACAAAGTAGTTGTCAGAACAGACGACGGTGAGCTGAAAACCTTCCACATCATCAAATTCCTGCGTTCCAACCAGGGAACCTGCTTTAACCAGCGTCCAATCGTCAGTGCAGGCGAACGCGTAAGCGTTGGTCAGGTGCTGGCAGACGGTCCTGCAACCTGCAATGGTGAGATTTCGCTGGGCAAAAACGCGCTGATCGGTTTTATGACATGGGAAGGCTACAACTACGAGGACGCTGTACTGCTCAACGAGAGAATGGTACGCGACGACGTATACACCTCCATCCATATCGAGGAACATGAGATCGAAGCGCGCGACACCAAGCTCGGTCCAGAAGAAATTACCCGTGATATTCCAAACGTAGGCGAAGATGCTCTGCGTGAACTGGATGACCGCGGTATCATCCGCATCGGTGCGGAAGTACGCTCCGGCGATATTCTGGTCGGTAAGGTAACACCAAAGGGTGAGACCGAACTGAACGCAGAGGAAAGACTGCTGCGTGCGATCTTCGGTGAAAAAGCAAGAGAAGTCCGCGATACCTCCCTGCGTGTACCACACGGCGAGTATGGTATCATCGTTGACGTAAAAGTATTTACAAGAGAAAATTCCGACGAGCTTTCTCCTGGTGTTAATATGGTCGTTCGCTGCTACATCGCACAGAAGCGTAAGATTTCTGTCGGAGATAAGATGGCTGGACGTCACGGAAACAAGGGTGTTGTTTCCAGAATTTTGCCGCAGGAGGATATGCCGTTCCTGGAGGACGGACGTCCGCTGGATATCGTGCTGAACCCGCTGGGCGTACCTTCCCGTATGAATATCGGTCAGGTGCTGGAGGTTCATCTTGGACGTGCGGCAGCTGAACTGAACTGGAAGATCATGACGCCTGTATTTGACGGCGCAAACGAAAATGATATTAAGGAATGTCTTGAGATGGCAGGTCTGCGCGGCGACGGCAAGACCATCGTTTATGACGGACGTACCGGCGAACCATTCGATAATCCGGTTACAGTCGGTTATATGTACTAACACAAGCTGCATCATCTGGTAGACGATAAGATCCATGCACGTTCCACCGGTCCAT